>NZ_KV807489.1:399544-438603 GCF_001812015.1 Streptococcus sp. HMSC073D05 | reverse complement strand
GAGAGGCCAGGACTTTTGTCCCAGCCTCTTTTTTATAACTTCACTCATTTCCATGGTATAATGGGAGGACTATTCATAGAGAAGATCAAAAGGAGACACGAGTGGATCAAAAACATCACTGCCAAGTCCTATGGGCGAAAAATAAGTACCTGGTGCTGAGCCATTCCAGCAATATCTACAAGGAGATCCGGGAATACCTCAAGCAAGACCAGGTGGAGGTCAGCCACGTCGAGGACCTGATCCAGCAAGCGCTAGCCTTGCCGGAAAATCGTGGTCAGGTATCCAATGCCTTCCAGCATATCTGGGGCTATTTCAAAAAGCAGGCGACTCCTGAGGAAAAGGCCGACTTCATGTTGCTACTTGAGAGATACCAGCATGGCCAAGCTAGCCAAGAGGATCTCATCAAGGGGATCCAAACGCTCCTTGAGCGCTATCCCAATCGCTACTTGCAAGAGTCAACACTACTAGGAGGTCAATAGATGAGACTGTGGCACCAAGACTTGATTCCCAAACTACCTCGACCCCAGCTTCTAGGCCAACACCGGGAATGTTGCGCCCTTCGAGGCAATGGCTGGGGAAAGAAGCACGCAACGGTCAACTATGTCTTTGATTACTCGCCTTATCGTCTCTATGCCTATCACCGCCTGATCATGGAGGAGATGACCGCTCGTGGCTACAAGGTCAGCCCAGAGTGGTGGGAGCCGACCTACCGAGGTAAGACCTGCCCAGCTTATCCAGAGCTGGAAGAGGAAGCCTTGAGCACTCCCATCTATCCTGAGCATCAGGACACTTACCTCCAAGAATGCCTGGACAATCTAGCAGAAAAAGGGATTCAATTAGACTAAGAAAAAACGAACCAAACCAGGTTCGTTTTTTTGCGCCAAATCCCAACAAAATGCTTTGAAAGCGTTAATTTCTTTCCCAAACATGCTATAATAATAGGAGATTATGTACAGGAAAAGGATAAACGGATGAAGGCAGTAGCAACTCCAGAACTTGAGATTGAAAGATCGGAGTCGCACAGCTTAAATAGGATGATGATATGAAAAGACAAAAAGATTTTTCTGAACTAACCAGGGTTCAAATCCCGGCAGCTCTGCATCTCATGCGTATGGGCTATACCTATCTTCCTCGCAATGGGAAGGAGATTGCAGAAAGAGATCAAGATACCAACATCCTTGTATCTGTTTTTAAGGAGCAATTTTTAAAATTTAACAACTACTTGACAGAGGATACCTTTGAGAGAGAACTAGCCAATATCAAGTTGGAACTAGATCAAAACGATTTGGGACGTTCTTTCTTTAAACGTCTGCAGGGTTAGGAAGATGCCATTTATATTGACTGAGAAAATCCTGAAGCCAATACCTTCCATCTGGCACTTGAAGTTACTTGCCAAAATGGTCAGGATGATTTCCGTCCTGATATCGTAGTGTTTGTCAATGGTCTGCCTCTTTCTTATATCGAAGTGAAACAGCCCAATGCTATCCGCGATGGGAAGACTGGGATACAGTCCGAGCAAGACAGAACCAGATACCGTTTTGAAAATCGTAAGTTCCGTCGTTTTAACAACATCACCCAGTTGATAGCTCTGTCTGATAACTTGCCATACATCAATGGTCAAGGGCAACAGTATCAATCAGCAGCTGCTTCGGGAAATTGGAGCGACAATCAGAAATTATGAGCGCAAACGAATCGCGGAAAGGAGCAATGAACATGGAACTGACCTACACAGAACGGGGATTATCTGATCCCGAACATCAAGCTGACAGAACAGGAAGTGAAACCCATCGGGAAGTACGGACAGATGCGCAAACATTATCTGAAAGAACATCGTTCGATTCTCTGGAATCAGCTGATTCTGACGGAACAGCTGTTTCAGCATCTGAGGGAAATCGACGAAATGGCGCACCGGAGACTGGACGAGATGATGCCGGAGATGGCACAGCAGGCGGGCGTGACAGAGGAACTGAAACGCAGAGACCCGATGACTTGCGCAGGAATGATGAACAATCTGAAAACACAGGCAGAGGAAATCTTGATGACGGAGTTGGTGTTCAACTAAGCGAATTGGAACCTTCCTTACAACAGAATACGGAACCGGAAATTGCCACATTCCAACAGCTTACACTGGATATGTTGTTCCCGACAGAACAAGAGCAAATCACCCGGATTGATGAAGCGGATCGCACTCAGCCAGTGCAATCCGCTTTTTTGTATCCCATGCAGAAGTGGATGATATACTCCGCTTTGGCAGTAATACCGATAATGCCAGACAGCAAATTGCGGATGCCTTTATGAAGCAGAAAATGGTTGCTGACATTGCTGGGTTGTTACAGCATGAGTTTCATGGCGGCTATGGTATCAAGGGCGATCATGGCGATTATGCAGCTTGGAGCGATACAAATGGTATCCATATCTGTAAAGGACGCGATGCCAGATTTCATGCGGATGCTCAGGTGATTTCTTGGGAAGATGCCGCAAAGTGTATTGGTGAACTACTTGAAGAAGGAATTTTTGTCAGCAATGTAGAGATTGCTGAAGCAGACAGACAGGTACGTTCGCAAGTGGCTCAGAGCCTTTTATTCCTCTACCATGACCGTAGTGAGACCGGTGTGGAAGCCGGTTATCTGTCCTGTTTAGAAAATCTCCCAGTGGGCTATCCTGCGGCAACGGAGGCTCTTGCCGATATGATGACTGACCCTGATTTCCAGAAAACACTTCAAACGGAATTTGCCCGCTTTGCCTTGGATTATAGTGAGGATTCTTCCAGTCTCCGTTTCCATTATTACAAAATCAATCTCCTGTGGAATGCAGTCTATGACCTGTCTATTCAGAATCAAATCACAAAACAGCAGCCAAAAGCACTTCTGTATTATCAACAGCACGGTTTTAGTGCCGTAGATGATTTTTCTTCATTTTGTGAATCTGTGGAGGAAGTGAAGGTGAGGCGAGACAGCTTGCAGACAAATATTGTCAGTGCCGAGCATCGCATGAAGGAAATTGCTGTTCTCCAGACGCATATCACGAATTACCTCAAGACCAAGGAAGTGTATGCCGGCTATCGTAAGTCAGGCTATTCTAAGAAGTATTATACGGAACACGCCGATGATATGGAACTCTGTAAGAAATCGAAAAAGGCATTTGACGAGCTTTTGCCATCGGATGATTCCGGTAAAAACAGTCGGCACATACAAAAAGAAATTGACGTCTTTGAAAGAGCTTCGGGCGGAGTACACTCAACTGCTATGCGAGAAAAAGGCAGCATACCCGGAATACTATAAAGCAAAATTGGAATATCGCGATCAGCTGACTTATCTAGGGAACCTTGTCGGTCTGTTTGGTATAGAAAATGTGAGAGCAGAACAGCAGAAGGAGCGTTAGCATGAAGAAAAATAAGCGCTGGAACAGTGCGCCGCCGAAGATGCAATCTTCGTTTAATGGGGTTTGAGGCTATGCCTCAACAAGCAGAAAACATAGGAATCCGCGAAAGCGGGTTCCTTTTGTTTTTGTGCCTTTGTATATACAAAGGCATTGCTTGCCAAAGAAAGAAAAGATGCTGTAATTCCCCTTTCGACAACCTTGACTCTTGTTGACAAAACGCCTAATTTGTGCTAAAATAATGCAGTAGTTATATACATTCAGAGCCAAGGAGACGATGAATATGACATTTGCAGAAAATATTAAACAGACGAGGCAACGCCTATTCTACTCACAAGAGGCATTTGCAAAAGAACTTAATGTGAATTTAACAACGGTGAGCCGTTGGGAGACAGGAAAAAGCAAACCCAATATGTCTACCATGCGACAAATAAAAGAATTTTGTACCAAATATAATGCTGACTACGAACCGCTTGAGAGTAGTTGGCTTGCTTTTGAGCGAGAGAAATAAAGAAGGAGTAGGAGAATTGTTATGCCAAGTAGAATCCCCGGCGAGGGCAAGTACAATTTTATAGATTTGTTTGCAGGAGCTGGTGGGCTGTCTGAAGGATTTATTCAAGCAGGTTTCAATCCTATTGCTCATGTAGAAATGAATCCTTTTGCGGCTCAAACACTGGTCACAAGAAGTTCGTATTATTATCTAAAGCAAGCTAAGCAGTTGGACATTTATTATCAATACTTGCGTGGGGAGATAACACAAGAAGAGTTTTTGCAGAAGATTCCTAATCGTATTAAGAAAACCGTGATATGCGAGACAATGTCAGATACTACTCTCCCTGGCATTTTTAAGACAATAGACGGAATTATGAAAATTCGAAACATTCAAAGTGTAGATGTGGTAATTGGTGGGCCTCCTTGCCAAGCATATTCTCTTGTTGGACGCGCACAGAGTAGTCACATGAATCATCCTATGTCCGAAGATCCAAGAAACGAGCTATATAAACTGTACGCGAGAGTTTTGAAGCGCTATCAACCCAGAATGTTTGTTTTTGAAAATGTAATGGGTATCTCATCGGCAAACGAGGGAGCAACCTTTAAGAATTTGACAAAGTATCTTCGCAGAGTTGGCTATGAGATTGAGTGGCGTGAACAAAATTCTAAGCATTTCGGGGTTTTGCAGAATCGTCGTCGAATGATAATTATTGGTTGGCTAAAAAACAGCGGTATGGCATATCCGGATTTTTTGAAAAAGGAAAGCTCGTTTACTGTGAACGATTTACTGGCCGATCTTCCCAAATTGAAGCCAGGTCTTGGAGCATCCGAATACAGAACTAAAACATGGAGCAAGTGTGTATCTGATACAGAAGTTAGGACAGTGGATGATGTTCTCACGCTTCATAAGAGCCGTCCTAATAAAGACCGTGATATTGAAATATACAAACGGGCAATAGATCTATGGAATGATGGACACAGGCGCCTTAATTACAACGACTTGCCTGAAGAATTAAAAACGCACAAGAATAGACATTCCTTTGTAGATCGCTTTAAGGTTGTTGAGGGTGATGAGTCTTGTTGTCACACTGTGCTTGCACATCTTTCAAAGGATGGACACTATTTTATTCATCCAGATATAGAACAGCACCGTTCCATTACCGTGCGTGAAGCTGCTCGTATCCAATCATTCCCTGATAGTTATTTTTTTGAAGGCTCCAGAACAGCGCAATTTGTTCAAGTCGGTAATGCCGTTCCTCCACTTATGGCAAAAGGGATAGCGTTGGGGATAGCTGAACAATTGGAACACAGATAGGGGTGATGATGATGGAGGGCAACTTGCTTTTAGAACAATACGGAAAATTCAAAAAAGCGGAATTGGAGGAATCTCCGTTTCGATGCTTGTTGAACACGAAAATTGAGATCAATCCCCATCAGATCAATGCGTTTTGTGCTGCAATTCAAGCTCTAAAAACAGGCGGTATTGTCCTTGCTGACGAAGTTGGTCTTGGAAAAACCATAGAAGCAGGTCTTACACTAAAGTATGTTTTGGATTCGGGAGCAAAGCGGGTTTTAATTGCACTTCCGGCAACCCTCCGCAAACAATGGGAAGTTGAACTTGAAGAGAAATTTAGTCTCAAGGCAACAATATTAGATCGTCATACGGTGGAGAGTAATTTGAACTTTTGGAAGTCTTGCTTGGAAAACAGAGATAAGGTCAGAATTGTAATTACTTCTTATGACTATTCTTCAAAATTGATGCAGCGATTTCCTAATGTGAAGTGGGATTTCATTATCATTGATGAGGCTCATAACCTACGCAATGTATTTCACGGAACGAAAAGAGCAAAACGGCTGTATGATCTTTCAAAAGGCATTCCCAAAATATTGCTTACAGCCACGCCGTTGCAGAACTCGCTATCTGATCTTCATGGGCTGATTTCGTTCATTGATCCTCGGATTTTTGGGAGCGAGAAGGTTTTTAACAAAAGATTTATTGAGGGGCAAGATTATACAGAATTAAAAAGAGAACTTATCCCGGTTCTATACCGAACACTTCGACGGGATGTTGGAAAATATATGGACTTCAAAAAGAGGGAATGTAGAATGATTGACTTCGTGCTTTCTCCTGATGAAGTTGAACTATACATGAGAGTAAATAACTTTCTGAAAAGGGATGTCCTATACTCGATTCCTAACGCAAATAAGGGACTTATAGTATTGGTTATCCGTAAGTTGCTTGCCTCATCGAGCTATGCTCTGATTGAAACATTTGAGGTATTAAAGAATAGACTTCAAAAGTTATATGAGGGTACAAAGTCAGCAAATGCCCAAGATGGGTTCAATCTATTCTGGGATTTTGTAGAGGCTGAAATTGACGAATCCGGTTTTGAAGAAATTGATGATGAGGACACATTGTTTCAAAAACAGCAGATCCAGGCGGAAATGGACGAGGTTGATGCAATCATCGAGACGGCAAGCCGCATTCAAAGCAATGCGAAGATTAAAGCTTTGAAAACCGCGATTCATACAGCTTTTGAATATCAAGGAAAGCAGAATATTCCTCAAAAGGTTGTTGTATTCACGGAATCAAAGCGAACTCAAAAATACATTGCCACTGAGTTGCGCAAAGACGGATTCGAGGAAGATGATATTCTGTTGTTTAATGGCGACTTTAATGATGCTATGACAAAAGAAATATACCGTGCATGGCAGGTAAAGAATTTTGGTAAGACGAACTATGGCCGTAGTGTTGAGTATAAACACGCCATTGTCGATTACTTCAAGGAACACTCCAAAATTCTCATCGTAACAGATGCCGGTTCAGAAGGTTTGAACTTACAGTTTTGTAACACTGTTATAAACTATGACCTTCCATGGAATCCGCAGAAAATTGAGCAGAGAATTGGCCGTTGCCATCGTTATGGGCAAAAACATGATGTTGTTGCTATCAACCTTCTGAACACGGGCAACGAAGCAGATCGCCGTGTTTACGAAATTCTTTCCAAGAAGTTTGAACTATTTGATGGCGTATTTGGTGCCTCCGATATTGCTCTTGGTACTTTAGAATCAGGAACAAGTTTTGAAAAAACAATTCTTGATATTTATCAGAATTGTGGAACAAGGGCAGAATTCAAAAAAGCATTTGATAGATTAGATAGACAGCTTGATGCAAAACGTAACAAGAAAGCTGTTCAACTCCGTTCTATTTTGATGACAGAAAGCGATACAGCAAAGGGCGCCGCTTTGGAAAAGACAAAGAACGATATTGATCAGTATTTACAACAAGTCGATTTTTGGTCTCAGGTGGCAGAACCTGATCTGGAAGGCAACTTGAGCTACTGGAAAATTGATAACTGGGGTGAAAAAACTTTCGGTTCACATGGGATATTGTTTGTCGGTGCATTTTGTAACTCCAATAATGAGATGCTTTTCCCGGTTCTTCTTCTTTGCGATGAACAAGGGCGATATATCGACTTTACGGAAGATGATATTGTTCAGGCACTTGAGACTGTGGATGACGATGATGTCAGATACTTCAAACCTACTGACGAAGAGATGGCTTCATACAGGAGTATTTATGACACACTGGTTCAAGAAATGTTATCTAAGTATCAGGAGACATCCAAGCCGCTGATGGAGTATAACAAACGCAAGGTGGAAAACTGGGTTGATATTCAAAGAGAACAGTTGAATATCCAGATTGCGGAGATGAATGCAGAAGTTGATGAGTTGTCTGCTGAAGCAACCGCTGCAAAGGATTTTTTGGAGAAGGTTGATATTCGCAAAAAAGTTGACGAAAAGAAGAAACAACTTCAGAAGGTTCAAACAGCATTTCATCAGAAAGTCTACTCCATCCAAGAAGAGGCCAAAAGGGAAATTGCTGAGTTTAACCAGCAATTTGATATACAGCCGATTTTGCTTGTCAATGTCGTGCTAAAGTTCTAACAGATAAGGAGACACAGGAATGAAACACAAGGGAAAACTGGAACTGACCTGGGTCGGAAAATATGATGATAAAGTAATCGAACCTCGTATTTTGATGGAGAATCGCGAGAAATCATATGGAGACCCTCGAAGTGAAAATATGCTAATCCATGGAGATAATTTAATTGCGTTGCAAGCACTTCAACAGGATTTTGCTGGGAGGATAAAGTGTGTCTATATAGATCCGCCCTATAATACGGGAAGTGCATTTGAACATTATGATGATAATTTGGAACATAGCATCTGGCTTTCACTGATGAAACAGCGATTGATTCTTTTAAGAGAGTTGTTGTCAGATGATGGTTTCTTGTGTTGTCAGATTGATGATTCTGAAAGCCATTACATCAAGGTTTTACTTGATGAGATTTTTGGACGCAATAACTATTTGACTACGCTTTATATTCGTGTGCGTTATCCCGATAAAACATTGAAATCTGATATGGATTTTCATAAGGAAATTGAACAAATTCTTGTCTATAGAAAATGCTATGGCGCTGTTCCAAACTTTGATTATGATGAAGTCGGATTTGAAAAGTTTATCTATGAAGTTAAAGAAACTGGAAAAGGACATGAAGAAGTGATTGGCGGGAAAAAGGCTATTGTATTCAATTCTGATGAGTACAAAATAGTGAAAAAGGCTGTTGGCGATGAGTATGGCTTAAAGGAAATATGGGCAACTGGCACTATCTTAGATGGTAATTCTTCAGGACGTTTCTTTAGAGATTATCTTACCGGACGCTATAAGACGGATGGATATGGTGTCATGTATAAAATCTATGGAATAGGAGACGACCGATATGATTATCGCTATTTTACAGGCCCCAAAAGAGCAGGAGCAACTAAGGGTAAGTATTATCAAGGTGTTCCCATTGAGAAACTTGAAAGTGAAGAAGTTAAAAGAAAGAAACCGATAAACGGATTCTATGACATGGCTGGCAATTTTGGTAACTGTAGACATGAGGGTGGAGTCGAATTTCGTGGAGGTAAGAAACCCGAAGCACTTATCGAAATGATTATAAGGTATTTTTCCAACGAAGGAGACTGGATATTAGATTCATTCTTGGGAAGTGGTTCAACGATTGCTACCGCACATAAAATGAGCCGCAAGTGGATTGGAGTGGAGATTGGAGACCACGCTTATACGCTATGCAAAACAAGAATTGACAATGTAATCAACGGTGATAAGACGGGTATTTCAAAAAATGAGAACTGGCAAGGTGGCGGTGGCTATCATTTTTACGAACTTGCTCCAAGCTTGTTGGTTAAAAATCAGCGTTTGCCGGTTTATCAGATTAACCCAGAGTACACATTTGAGATGCTTTGTGAAGCTATTTGTAAGATTGAAGGATTCAAATATAAACCGGACGGTGTGTATCACGGACATTCGTCAGAGAAACGGTTTATTCATATTACGAAGGAGTTTGTGAACGGTGAATATATTCGCTCTATCGCAACGACCCTCGGTGAGAATCAGTCGTTGTTAATATATAGTACAAAGGTACAATCTGATTTGAGACTACCGGATAATATTGAAGTGAAGCGTATTCCGAAAGATTTACTGGATAAGTGTACATTTGAAAGTGAGGTTCGATAAATGGCTGATATTGTAACAAAAATTGGATATGCCATGAGCCTGCGAAAACCCCAGCAGGAAGCTCTTTCCTATCTGGATGCAATCAGTACTCACTGTGATTATAAAAAGGACAGCAAGGTAGAGATTGAAGCTGTGGCAACGGAACATTGTGAGAAACAACGTAAAATCAAGGTTGATGATAAGTTCGATTTCCCGTCTTTCTGTTATGCCATGGCAACGGGTATTGGTAAGACTCGTTTGATGGGAGCTTGTATGTATTACCTCTATAAGACAAAGGGGTATCGTCACTTCTTCATTCTGGCACCGGGAAATACAATCTACGAAAAACTGCGGAAAGAATCGAACCCCAATCACCCGAAGTATATCTTTAAGGGATTAGAGGCGGAGATGGGGCGTCCAAAGGTTTATGATGGTGAGAATTATGATTCTTATCCTGTTAGATATGAGCAGATGAGTCTTCAGTTTGAAAAAGGCTCTGAGATTGAGCTGTTCATCTTTAACATCGGAAAGATTTTCAATAGTAAGACGGACTCTCAGTTTAATTTCCATAAATTCAAGGAAACTCTTGGTATGTCATTTGCTGAGGTGTTGTCCAGTTTTGACGACCTGGTAATTTGTATGGATGAAGCACACCGTTACTATGCGCCTGCTTCTATGAAGGCAATAAATTTCTTGAAGCCTGTGCTTGGTTTGGAGTATACTGCAACACCTAAGTCTACCAATAATGTAATCTACGCTTATGATCTTGCTAGAGGAGCCGTAGAGGGTTATCTGAAAACACCTGTGGTGATGGGAAGATCGAACATGGCGGGTTATAGCGCTGAGGACATCGAGGAGATGAAAATCCGTGATGGATTGATGCTTCACGAACATCGTAAAGGTGTCATTCGCCAGTTCTGTGATGATAATGCATTACCGTATGTAAAACCCATCGTTTTGATTGCTTGCCGCGACACAAACCATGCTAAAGAAGTCCGAGCTTTGATTGATAGTGATAACTTCTTGAAAGGCAAATATAAGGGGGAAGTAATCGAGATTCATTCCAATATGAAAGGTGATGAATCAGAGGAAAATATTCGACTGCTGCTTTCGATTGAAAACGCACAAAATCCTGTCGAGATTGTCCTTCATGTCTATAAGCTGAAAGAAGGTTGGGATGTCAACAACCTATTTACCATCATTCCTTTGAATGCGGCAAAGAGTGACATCTTGGCAATGCAAACTATTGGTAGAGGACTTCGTCTACCTTTTGGACAGGCTACCGGTAATGAGGATATTGATACCTTGGATATTGTTGCCCATGATCATTACCGCGAGTTGGTTGATGAAATAAAAAACAGTGATATTTTCAAATATCGTGATTTGGACAAAACTGTGGTTGAACCTTCGGACACCGTAGACATCAGCAGTCCTGTTGATGAAGGCCAGCTTAATATTTTTGATTTTGCTGTAACCGATACAGGTGTAAAATCATTTGCCGAAATCAGCACCAATACCCAAACACAGCAGGACCTTTATACAGCTTATCTGAAGGCTTTTGGATCTACGAAGAAGAAAGAAGCAGATTCTTCCGGAAATGTGCAGATGACATTGGATCTGCTTTTCAATGTGGGGACTGGTGAACCTGATAAGAAGAATGACGGAACACCGGAAACATTGGAGACAACGGAGACAACCTCAACCACCAGTAAAGGAAAGAAGTCACTTTCAAAGGATGAGTTTATTCAGAAAATCAAAGAATACTCTGGCAAAGCAATCTCTGTTCCGAAAATCTTGGTTCAGACGACATCTGAAGTGAAATTCAAGCGGTTTGCAGTCAAGAGAACAATACCGGATTTTGAGGTTGCTATGGCAAAAATCGAAAGATTTGATGCTATAAATCAGCAGCTTCTAACTGCCGTTGACGCGCAGATTCTGGAGATTGATGATGCTCTGAATACACTGGCTTGTATGCTTCTTGACTCGATTAGCGAACTGTCCTATGAAGATGCGGATTTTATCATTGATGTGGTAGAGCAGTATCTTGCTCAGATTGAAGGTGATGAAGAGGATAAACGGAAAATCGTTCGTCGTTATGCGTCTTTGATTGTATCTGATATTAGAAAACAGATTTTTGAACATACTGAACGCAAGACGGAGGACATCCATATTGTTCAGAAAGACTTGATTCTGTTCCGCAAGTTTGTCAAGAATGTTAAAAAGGATGGTCGTGTTCATTTTGACAAGACGTTTACCGATAAGTCGAACATAAAGAAATACTTGTTCACAGGTTACAAAAAAGCCTACTATACCGAAAATTCTTTTGATAGCGACACCGAACGCTTGTTTTCTATCATTCTTGAAGAAGATCCAGATGTAATCCGCTGGATTAAACCACCGCTGAATCAGTTGGGGCTTTTTTGGCAAGCTGGTCAACAGTACAATCCTGATTTCTTAGTAGAAACGACGAGCGGTAAATTTATGGTAGAGGTAAAGGCTTCTAACGAAGTGACGGCAGATGATGTGGTTGCGAAAGCTCGCGAAGGAATCAAATGGTGCCACTTTGCATCTACGGTTGACCCAGACCATAAAATGTGGGAGTATCGTTTGATTTCTGATGACAACATTAAGCTTGGTAATACCTGCAAGTACACTTTAGGTACAGCTCATAAGATCGAGGAGGGATAAACTATGCCGGATAGATTTAAGTATTCAGAAGTGCGGCAAGAGATTATCAACGCACTTAGAACTGATTTGATGGGGCCTCAGTCCGAGAATGAGATATTGGATGAAAACCCCAAAAGCTCATATATTATCGGAATGCTTGCTTCCCAGATCGAAGAAAGAGAATCTTCCACTGCTGGAGAGCAAGAGGTGGATTCTGACATTGCGTATGGGGATTCTGAGGATTATACCGCCGGCGAGGATGATGATAATGAACCCATAATGACCACCAGCTTCAAGTTACCAACTTCAATCGGTATAAGCTTCTATATTGCTTCATCTACGAAAGCAATCAATATTGATGTAAAATGGGGCGACTATGTTCGTTCGGTTGAGAAGCGGGTTGGAAAAGATGGCAAGGAGTTTAACCATGCCAGTTATACCCGACAGCCAATGGTATCTACAATCGTTGTTGATTTCGATTCGTTTGAAAAAAACACAGAAATTCGTCTTCAGGAAGATTCCAATATCATCGTCCATATTTCTAGGATTCCTTTGAAAACGGGATATTCCTTGGTAACTGCGTATGTCATGAATAGGCGGAAAAATTCCGAAAACGAAGTTGAATCAATGATGTTCCAGGTTGAGCTTAAAGCATATTTGAAAAATGGAGAAAGAGTATTCTTTGCGGAGAATATTTGCCGTGATGTACTTGCAGAAGATGAGTTCTATTTCGAACAGCGTCCTATTTTAGGTCGTGGTAGAAACTGTTCTGCAACATGGAATGATGAAGTAGACGGTAGAACATCTTGGGTGAAATCGGATTTTATCCCAGAATATGAGTTCCCTGGTGTAAGTGCTGCATTGAAGGGCTTCGATAAGTTCTTTTTCTCAATGAGATTCATGTCCAATCCCAAAAACAAGGAAGGTATCTTTGAGAGATTAAATGTCTTGGCTGATTCTTATGAAAAATGGATTCAGGAAAAACTTATTTCGGATGATAAGATGACAAATGCCGATTTCAAAGATGAAATTGGCGGAAAAGTAATTTCCCATTGTAGTGAAGCTCTGGATAGAATCCGTGAAGGCATTGCACTGATTACAAATGATGAAGTTGCTTTCGAGGCATTTTGCTTTATGAATCGCTCTATGTTACTTCAGAGAAATATCATGAGCTATTCTAAAAAGCATGGCGCTGGCATAGAATGCAACTTTAGAGATTTTGTAGACCCAAGAAAGCCTGATACAGATTTTGGTTGGAGACCATTCCAGATTGCGTTCATACTAATGAATTTGAGTGGAATTGTTAATCCAGAACATAAAGACCGGGATGTAGTCGATTTACTGTATTTTCCGACTGGTGGTGGTAAAACTGAGGCATATTTGGGCTTAATGGCGTTTGTGATTGCTAATCGAAGATTGCGCGCCTCTGAAGCATCTGAGTATAACGCTGATGGTGGAGTAACCGTAATGCTCCGCTATACGCTACGCCTTTTGACGACACAGCAGAGAGATCGAATTACGAAAATGGTTGTTGCCGCTGAACTTATTCGTCAAAAAACATATCCTAAGTATGGAAAGGAACCTATTAGTATTGGTTTCTGGGTAGGTGGCGGTGTAACACCTAACAAATTTGATGAACTAGTAGAAAAAGCTGATAAGCTAGGCGAGGCAAAAAGGAAACGCAATCTGCTTTATAAGCAGCTGTTGACTTGCCCGTTTTGCGGAAAACCACTTACGGAAGATGAGTTTTATATTGACCCTGACAGAAAATCTGTTGCTATTTATTGTGCAGATAGAAATTGTATGTTCTATAAGTACAAACAGGATCGCATTAAGATTCCGGTGTATCTTGTTGATGAGGAAATCTATGCGAAATGTCCGACAATTATTTTGTCTACCGTTGATAAATTTGCCCGCCTTCCTTGGGATGTTAAGACAAATGCGTTGTTTGGAAGAGTTGATAGGGTTTGCAGCCGTGATGGTTATGTTGCCATTGGTGAAGAACATAAACGACACAATAGGACGCAAGAACTTCCCACTTCAACATTAAATCCGATTCGACCGTTTCTTCCGCCTGAGCTAATCATTCAAGATGAGCTTCATTTGATCACTGGACCTCTTGGGACGGTTTATGGTGCATACGAAACTATTATTGAGGATATGTGTACTTATGGCGATAAGAAGATTAAACCGAAGTATGTGGTCTCAACTGCCACCATTAAAAACGCATCGGAGCAGACAAGGTGCCTTTATGCACGAAAATCAACTGCACAGTTTCCTCCTAACGGTTTTGAAATCGGTGACAGTTTCTTCATCAATGAAATATCCACTAAAGATGACCCATTCCGAAAGTATGTTGGAGTATGCGCACCAGGTCAATCCGTAAAGACTACACTGTTAAGAATGTATGCAATCATTCTTCAGACTTCTTATCAACTTGCTCAGAAGGATGAATACAAGGATGTGATTGATCCGTATTATTCCTTGGTGGGATATTACAACAGTATTCGAGAACTTGGCGGTGCAGTACGCTTGTTACAAGACGACATTCCGAAACGAATCTATCGTATTAAAACGAAATACAATATGGATAAGGTTCGTTATCTAAACAAGAAGGTTGAGATAACTTCCAGAATGTCCTCCTACGAGATTCCGAATAAATTAAGACAGTTGGAAGCTACCTGTGATTCAAGGGATTGTCTTGATACAGCCGTTGCAACCAATATGATAGCGGTCGGTATGGATGTTGACCGTCTTGGGCTAATGGTCGTAACCGGACAGCCGAAGCAAAATTCTGAATATATTCAAGCAACAAGCCGAATTGGTCGTGCTTTCCCAGGACTTGTCTTTACGCTTTATAACCCATATCGTCCTCGCGATTTGTCGCATTATGAGAATTTTACGGGCTATCATTCGCAGCTATATAGGTTTGTTGAAGGTACAACAGCAACCCCGTTCTCTGCAAGAGCAAGAGACCGCGTAATGCACGCTCTAATAATTTCTGCAATTCGGTTAAAATATCCAGACATGGCATCTAATGAGGGTGCTGCTGATATTGCTGCTCTTTCCGATATACAAATGTCCGAGATAAAGACTTTAATTCTTAATCGATTGAATATAGTTAAACCAGAAGTAAGACTGGATGCAAAGAATGAAATTGACCAGTTTATTGATTGGTGGAAGATGCTGGCAGCACAAGGCAAACCTTTGCGATACTATGTTTATGGAACTGATAAATATAACCGCCTTATGAATTATTATGGACAGTCATGTAAGGATACTGAGAAGGCTACACTAAGCTCTATGCGTGAAGTGGAAAACGTGGCAAATATGTTCTATTACACGGAGGAGTAAGATGGCAGGATACGATAACAATAAATTGGGTGAATTGCGCCCTAACCAAATTATTACAACATTCGGTCCAGGTGCGATTGTTGATGCTGTTAAGGATTCGGTAACGGTACTTGATATTAACTATTGGAAAGAAAAGGGCAAGAAAATTATAGACGGAAGATTGGCTTCTTATCTTGGCGTTGACTGCTTTTATATGCCTCGAACTTCATACTCTGGTGATGTGCCGGTAATTTCCTTCCCCTCCATTCATGTGTGTTCAAATTTGAAGTGTGGTCGGCTTTTCGATGCACGGGACAACTTTGATTTGGAAAGGTATTTGAGGTTTGGAGTTACTTGCCCGGATTGCCACAAGCCTTCATATCCGTCTCGATTTATTACTATTTGCGAAAATGGACACATGGATGATTTTCCGTGGAGTTGGTGGGTTCATCGCGGCACGACCAACTGCAAAGGAAAGTTAAAAATGTACTCGATAGGAAATACTTCGACACTTGCGGATATGTGGGTTGAGTGTGAACTGTGTGGTGCTAAAAGAAGCATGAGTGGAGCTACGCAAGAAGATAACTTTAGCGAGTTGCGCTGTACGGGTCATCATCCTTTTCGTCCGAGATCAAGAAATGAAAGATGTGGTAAAAAGGTAATCCCATCACAGAGAGGTGCATCAAATGTCTATTTCTCTGTAAGCAGGAGTGCTATTTCTATTCCGCCGTGGGTTAATCCTTTATACAATTTAGTTGATGAACATCTTCATGATATTGAACTTTTGAAGGATGTAATGGGAGATGATGGTGTAACTGTCGCATATAAAAAGTATTTTGCTGAAAATTATACTCGCGCGGAGTTTGATGAAGCCCTAACTCGTAGATTGAGTAATATAACAGAGTTCAAAGAAATTAAGCAGATGGAGTATGATGCTATCACTCATCATAATGATCCTGCTTATGCTTCTAATAAAAAACATTTCAAAGCAGAGGAGGACAGTTTGCCAGCATATCTGAAACCCTATTTTAGTAGGGTTATCAGAATCACTCGCCTTCGTGAAGTGAAAGTATTACTTGGATTCACTCGTGTAGATGCACCTGATCCGGATGCAGATGTCCAAGCTAATGTTGTTTATCTTAATAAAGGAAAGAGTGAAAAATGGTTGCCGGCGGCCGAGGTCAATGGCGAAGGTGTTTTCGTCGAGTTTAATAAAGAGACATTAGAGAAGTGGCTTGGTATTCCGTCAGTAAAGGCACTTTCCCAGAGATACGAAGAGTGCTATGAAGAGTTCTGCAATGCTAAAGGTTGGACATTAAATGTAAAGAGAAATGCAACCTATGTTTTAATGCACACTTTCGCGCATTTGCTAATTAAGCAAATGTCGATGGCATCTGGATATTCATCTTCGGCAATACGAGAAAGAATCTACTTTAGTGAAAAAATGACTGGAATTCTTCTGTATACAGGAAGCGCAGATAAGGAAGGCTCATTAGGAGGTTTAGTAGAGCTTGGTAACATTGGGAAATTAGTTCCTTTAATGAAAGATGCATTCCAAGAGGCACTTCTCTGCACTAATGATCCAGAATGTATGAGCAATGCTCCGGCTGGAAATAATCTTAACGGAGCAGCCTGCCATTCCTGTTGTATGATTTCTGAAACAGCCTGTGAAAATGGAAACCGTATGCTTGATCGTGGCTTGGTAGTCCCCGTTGCAAGTCGCGAACGAGAGTCGTATTTCAGAAAGTTGGTGTGTGAGCTATGTCAACTGGAAATGTGAATTTAGATATTTTACTTGGTCAAATTGAAGCGGACAGAATCGCGAATACAAAACAAGCTATTCCGCAAATAATGAAACGATACTCTTCTTTGTCTCAGAAACAAGCAGAAGAGATATATCAATTAGTTACAGCGGCCTCTGCCGAAGAAAAGGCTGTAACTGCTTCATTAGTAACTACGGTACCTCCATCTTTTTCTGTAAGAGCAAAATCAACAAAGAACACTGTTGAAGGGATGATCCGGGGAGCAAAACGAAGTGTTTTGATTACGGGATATTCGCTGTCCGGATACTTTGCTGACCTTGTTGATGTCCTTATTGAGAAAAGCCAAAAGGGTGTTTATGTGAAATTCTTTGTGAATAACATCGAGGGCCAAAAAGGCTTAGATAAACTTTGCCGGTACAAAGGAAGATTTTTGCATATATACAATTTTGCGGGAAGTAATGATTCTATGGCTGCTTTACACGCAAAGGTGATTTCAGTTGATGAACAACAAACACTAATTACATCAGCAAACTTATCCTATCACGGACAAGAAGGAAATATTGAGCTTGGTACACTTGTGGATTCAAGGGAAATCGCCAAGCAAGTTGATGATATTTTCACTCATCTGGTTTTCACTAAGGTTGTGAAGAAAATATAGCAACCAGTTTCAGATGAGGATGCCGCCGCACAGGTATTTCAATACTTGAGCAGCGGTATTATATTTTGCTGGAAAATGGAGGAAAACAGAACAATCATTTCTATTACGACCGAATGATAAACTTCGTTACACTTTATACCGAATAATACGCAAATACACGGTAATACTATACAGCCTATTCGTACTAACGCTACTGCGTAGTTTTGGTATAAAATTATAGTGTAGTGAGGTGGTGAATGATATGGATTTGATAGCCCGTATTTCGGAGCTTCTCGATGAACACAGGTGGTCAAAATATCAGCTCGCAAAAGAAGCAGACTTGTCTCAATCCACGATCTCAAGCATGATGAAGCGTGGTAACAAAACAACAGTTTCTACGATTGAAAGCTGTTGTGCTTTAGGTTGCTGAGTTTTTCTGTGATGATCTGCGAACAAAGGATTTTTCACTGGAAGAGCGTAAACTCATTTCCGATTGGAGGAACCTTAGCCCTGATATGAAAAAGCTGTTATTGCTATGATTGCTGAGGCACAGGCGGAAGCGAAGGAGCTGTCACAAACTAAAAAATGCGACCGTACAATGTAGTATGGTTGGTCACGAACAAGGATTGTTCGGTCTGCCATGCTCATGTGCTAGAACCAATTAAGAATCATAGTTGTAAACTCCTTATAATGCTATTGAAGGATGTTTCGGTTATGAAAATTAAAACAGGTTCAATTCAAATGAAAATTAATCAAGAAAATATGAACAAAATTGTAGTCCCTGAAATTCCGTTGAAATTATTATTTGAAATTAATCAAAAATTAGAAGTGCTTGATAAACAGCAACTTAATTTAGTTGAAGAGAATAAACAACTCACCCAACTTCGCGATTGGCTCTTACCAATGCTAATGAACGGGCAGGTGAAGGTGGAGTAAGGGAAACAATCAAGAGGAGATTTTTATGGAAGAGAAAAAGATTTTAAAACTTCTCAGAGTAAGAAAAAAACATTTAAATAAAAAAGTTTCTGAAGAGAAATTAAAAATTAGATACTGTAGAAACTTCTCTTCAACAAAAAATGAATTAAACTATTTTGTTGTAAATAATAATATCGCAGAGATTAGTTTTCCAAAAGAAAGAGAAGAAGAAACAGGTTATATTAAAGAACACTCGACAGATAATCAAGATAGACCATCTGGAGCAAGATATTTTATCAAACAAGGTGATGTAAGTTATCCGAGAAGTGGTAAGGTTACTCCTTCATATTGGAATAAATTAAAAAGAACTCCTGATTATGATAAATATTTTCGTAGAGGGCATCTTATTGCTTCAACATTTGGTGGAGATAAGAAAATGTCTGATAAAAGTAATCGAGGAAAAAAGTCTCAGTTTATTCAGACAAAGTGGAGTAACGAAAATGATAATGGGAGAAATCCATGCTGTCAATGGCGTTTTGAAGATATAATCAAAAAAACTGTAAAGAATTGTTCAGTATGTATAGATTCTCGTCCCATTTATCGAAATAAGGCTGATGTGATTCCGATTGGAGTTCACTTGCAAGCAGTGACGAAAGAAAGATCATTATTCAACGTCTTTCTTCCGAATATCGATCCTAATATTTTAATTGATTATAAAAAATGTACTTTTAAACCGAAAAAGTAATCCTCTGCAAATGCTTTGCTTTTTGAATGTGAAAGTCATATCTTTTTAAATTAATTATTTTTCCAAGAGTTATAACGACGAGCCTTCTTTCTAGTCTGATAAAATTTAAATTCCTAAAAATAGAGTAGGTCAGTAATCACTATGAGTATGAAAATTGTTGAATACAAAGACGTAATTGCTTTACATCCAGGTCAATATATTGGAGAGCTAATTGAAGATTATCAGATGACCCCAAAAGAATTTGCGGAGGAATTTGGAGTATCACCAAAGACTATCAATAAATTAGTGAATGGTGAGGAGTCGATTAGTAATGATATTGCTCAGAAGTTAGAGAAGCTTACTAATATTTCGATGAAAACTTGGCTTAATTTACAAGCTTCCTATGATAGGAAAGTGGCGAAAGTTACACATGCATTTTAATAATACGTCCTTTTTTATATCTTTACTAATATATCCCTCCTTAGTTTTCTAAGGAGGGTTTTTTGTCAAGTTGTTTTTCTTGCTTCTTTGGAAAAAGAGTGTATAATGATGTAATATAAAAAGTTACAACAAAACGAAACTGAAAAGGAGACACCTATGACATACGCCTACAATAGCAAGATTTACCTGGCAGAAGCTGCGCTCAATGTGAAGGATTTGGCGCACCAGACTGCTTTTTACACCCAAATTTTGGGCTTGGAGATTCTGTCTCAGACCGAGGAGGAAGTCCTTCTTGGGGCTGGAGGCAAGCCCTTAGTCCATCTCATCCAAACGGATCGAACTGAAGCCGTTAAAGCTAGCTTTGGTCTTTATCACATGGCCATTCTCTTACCTAGTCGGGAGGACTTGGCGGATGTCTTCAAGCATATAGCTGAGCTGAACGTTCCCTTTGTCGGGGCTGCAGACCATGGCTACAGTGAAGCCCTCTATCTCGAGGATCCAGAGGGCAATGGCATCGAGCTCTACCGGGATAAGCCAGTGGCGGAGTGGGATATCCGTGAGGATGGTCGCATCATCGGAGTGACAGAGGAACTTTCTGCTCAAGAAATCTATGAAATGGGGCGCAAGGTAGAGCCCTTCCAGATAGCGCCCGATACCCGCATGGGACATATCCACCTCTCTGTAAGGGATAGCCGAGCTACCTCCGCCTTTTACCAAAAGGTGCTGGAATTCTCGGATAAGTTTACTCTTCCATCAGCCAGCTGGATTGCTTCTGGAGACTACCACCATCACTTAGCAGTCAATGAATGGGCCGGCAAGCACTTGGCCAAACGGGAAGCCCAGCTTCCTGGTCTTGCTTATTATGTCGTCCAAGTAGAAAAGAAAGAAGACTTGGTTGCCATCGCAGAGCGAGCAAAAGAGCAGGTGGCACCTGTCACCTGGTTGACCTCATTCGAGCTCGAGTTTACAGACCCAGATGGGATTGTGACCCGTGTCAGAAAGGGTTAGAAACCTTGATAAATTTGTCTTTTTGAGAGAAAAAATAAAAATAGTAAAATTAGTGATATTTTGAGATGTAATTTTTGACATTACATCTGAGTCGTGTATAATGGTTTTTGTAATAAATAAACTTACAACAGAAAGAGGAAACATCTATGAAAAACATTTTATTTATCGTCGGATCTCTTCGTCAAGGATCTTTTAACCACCAAATGGCTCAGAAAGCAGAAAGTCTTCTTGAAGGAAAAGCAACTGTAACTTACTTGGACTACAAGGACATCCCAATGATGAATCAAGATTTGGAAACGCCAACCTTGCCAGCAGTGCAGGCGGCGCGTGATGCTGTCCTTGCTGCAGATGCCATCTGGATCTTCTCACCAGTCTATAACTTTGCCATTCCAGGTGTGGTGAAAAACTTGATCGATTGGCTAAGCCGTGCGCTTGACCTATCAGAAACTCGTGGCCCATCCGCCCTTCAAGATAAGATCGTAACCGTCTCTTCAGTCGCTAATGCAGGACACGAGCCAATGTTTGCGGCTTACCAAGCCCTCTTACCATTCGTTCGTACCCAAGTAGTGGGAGACTTCACAGGAACAACCGTTAACCCAGAAGCCTGGGAAACAGGTGAATTGGTCTTGACAGACGAAGCCATCGAAGGATTGGAAAAACAAGCCCAAGCTTTATTGGAAGCATAATAAAAGCTGAAACTTAGGTTCCAGCATAGAATGTAGAAAAATTAGTATCTAGATGATTCTTCCAAATAATGACTTCTATTTTTAGTCATTTAAGGAGATTTAAAACTTTCCGCCGTGAGAATAGTGCCTGAAACGCAATTGTTTCAGGCACTCGGGAGTTTTGGAACCTTAGGTCCAAAACTAAGTCATGGAACTTCTATGAAGTTCGCTGACGTCCGTACTCACCTAAGGAAAGTTTTTTAGAAAATTTTATCTTCAATGAGAGTGGAACAGAAATCGGTCATTTGTTAGAATGCGATTTCGTCGTCCCACCTCCGCACTTTTTTGAAAAAACTTGTAAATTTTTCTATTTTTTTCATCCGGCTTGCTGGAATTGTGGTAGAATAAAGTCAACAAAGAGCTATCCTCACCAAAAGTGTGATCGATACTAGAAAAGAGGATTCTGATGACAAGAAAAATTGGTATTATTGGTTTGGGCCATGTTGGTGCAACCTTGGCCCACAGCATGATTTTGAAACACACCTGTGATCACTTGGTCTTGATTGATACCAATGAAAAAAAGGTCAAGGCAGATGCTTTGGACTTTTGTGATATGGTTGCCAATACAGGTTATCCAGTGCATATCACGGTCAATGATTATACTGCTCTTAAAGATGCGGATGTGGTGGTCTCTACTCTGGGAAATATCGAGCTTCAGGCCAATAACACGAATGATCGTTTTGCGGAGCTTCCCTTTACCAGTAAGCAAGTGGTACAAGTGGGACGTGATTTGAAGGCTTCTGGTTTTAGCGGGGTCTTATTAGTAGTGACCAATCCAGTCGATGCGGTTACTCAACTCTATCAACAATATACCGGCCTTCCAAAAGAGCAGGTGATTGGGACAGGAACTTTGCTGGATACAGCACGCATGAAGCGTGCAGTTGCTGATCGTTTGCAGGTTTCTCCTGCTAGTGTATCAGGCTATAACCTTGGTGAACATGGAAATTCTCAATTTGTTGCTTGGAGTCAGGTCCGTGTCAAAGGACACGCCATCACCGATCTCTTCTCACAAGAAGAGCTTGACGCCATCAACTATGAATCCTTGCGAGGTGGCCACACTGTCTTCTTTGGCAAATTCTATACCAATTTTGGGATTGCAGCAGCAGCCCAACGCTTGGCAGAAGCTGTGATCAATGATAGCCACGAGGAAATGCCAGTGTCTAACTATCGTCCAGAATATGGAACTTATCTTGGCTACCCAGCGATCGTGGGTCGAAAAGGAATTCTTGAACGATTGGATTTGCATTTGATAGAAGAAGAAAAAGAAAAATTGCTCCATTCAGCCGAAACTATCAAAGAAAATACACGAAAAGGATTGGAGCATGCATAAAAGTAAAAGCCAAGAGAAATCTTGGCTTATTTTCTGCAATTTTTTCGAATGGTATAAGTGAGGGGACTCCCTATACGAAATCATCGGAGGTTGCTATGAAGAAACGACACGAGTATGTATCGCCCACCTTGGATTTAATGGCGAAAAAGATTTTTAGTCTACCGGATGTGACAGCCAAATTCATCCGCGAAGTATTGGATCTGCCAGTAGAGTCCGTTGAGATTTTAGAAGGAGACCAGATCCATGAGCAGGGGTTTTTAGGAGATCTTCCTTTTGAAACATCCGTTGATGTGAGAGCAAGACTAGATAGTGGGCTTGAAGTCATCATTGAGATTCAAGTTTTGAAGCAAGAGTATTTCTTGAATCGTTTTCACTATTATTTAGCCAATCAACTGGTAGAAAATGTCCAACGCAAGCGAAAGAAAGGGGCAACCCATTCTATGTACCAGGAGCTGGAGCCGGTCTATGGGATCGCTATCCTGGAGCGAAGTATTTTTCCTCATTTAGATTCACCTGTCAATGTCTATGAAATGCGCCATACAGTAGATGGGACACCTCTTTATAGCTCTCGAAAGGATGGAGTAGCTCATAATATGTTAAAGGTTGCCTTTTTAGAGTTGGATAAGTATAATGAAAGTAGAGATACGGAGTTGAATGCTCACTGGAGACAATGGCTTGAATTTTTTGGCAATCGCCCATTCAGTCATCAACCAGACCAAGTGATCGAGCAGGCAGAATCACTCCTGATCCCATCAAATTGGACAAGGGAGGAAAAAGAAATGATTGATGAACGGATTCGTATCAGAGAAAATTGGGAAATGAGCATGGATACCTTTCGGAAAGAACAACTGGAAGCCGGTTTTCAGAAAGGGTTGAAAAAAGGTCTTGAACAGGGACTCGAACAAGGTCTTGAACAAGGACTCGAGCGTGGTCTCGAACAGGGATTGGAACAAGGCAGACAAGAAGGCATGGAGTTGGGAGTTCAAGCTGGTCAGCAGTCTCTGATTCAAAAACTATCTTTGAAGGGGATGAGTATCGAGATGATTGCTGAAATGACAGATTTATCCTGCGAATCCATCCAAAAAATGTTGGCTACGGATTCGTCTGACGAGGCGTAGTAGCGCGAACAGAATTTTGGGATTGAGAATTGCCTTGCTTATAAAAAAGTAGTTCTAAAATGGATTGTAAAGATCGTCTGGGGATCGTTTTTATTGGATGTTGATCCTCTACAGATTTATACGGTTGTGATTTATTGAAGGTTGATCCTCTACAGATTTATACGGTTATGATTTATTGAAGGTTGGAGACTTTTGTCCAACCTTTTTTCTCATTCTTCTTGGCCCATCCTTAGTGAAATGGAATAAAAGTTTAAAATGTCCGAGTTGTAATCCTTGACATTACATTATGATCGTGTATAATAGCTATTGTAACAAAAATTCTTACAACAGAAAGAGGAAACAACTATGAAAAACATTTTATTTATTGTCGGATCCCTTCGTCAAGGATCTTTTAACCACCAAATGGCTAAGAAAGCAGAAAGCCTTCTTGAAGGAAAAGCAACAGTGACTTACTTGGACTACAAAGACATCCCAATGATGAACCAAGATTTGGAAACGCCAACCTTACCAGCAGTGCAAGCAGCGCGTGATGCAGTCCTTGCTGCGGATGTCATCTGGATCTTCTCGCCAGTCTATAACTTTGCGATTCCAGGTATAGTGAAAAACCTGATCGACTGGCTTAGCCGTGCCCTTGACCTGTCAGAAACTCGTGGTCCATCTGCCCTTCAAGACAAGATCGTAACGGTTTCTTCAGTTGCCAATGCTGGACACGAACCAATGTTTGCGGCATACCAAGCGCTTTTGCCATTCGTTCGAACTCAAGTAGTTGGAGAGTTCACTGGAACAACCGTAAACCCAGAAGCCTGGGGAACAGGTGAATTAATCTTGACGGACGAAGCAGTGGAAGGACTGAAAAAACAAGCACAAGATCTATTAGAAGCATAAGAAAAAGCTGAGACAGAAGTCTCAGCTTTTTAGATACTAAAGAGTTGCCCGAAGAAGTAGGTCACACCCATGGTGAGAAGTCCAATGATGAGGTTGCGAAGCATGGCTTGCTTGGTTGGTGCTTTTCCCAGTTTCGCACTGGTATAGCCAGTGAAGATTAAGGATAGTCCAACAACGAAGACCGTCACCGGAATGCGATAGGCAGTTGGAAAGAGAATGATCGAGAGCATTGGAGGAAGGGAACCAACAGAAAAAGCAAGGAAGCTAGATGCAGCAGCATGCCAAGGATTGGTAAACTCCTCGTATTCGATACCATATTTCTCTTCGACCAGGGCTTTGAGGGGATATTTCAGAAAGGCCCGTTCTGTCAAAATCTTTGCGGAAGTTTCGCATTCTCCATTTTGAAGATAAGCGTGGTAGAGAGAGTCTCTTGCTAACTTTGGATCACGATCCAACAAGGCTTGTTCGCGGTTCACAGCAGCTTCTTCCGTGTCTTTTTGTGTGGAAACAGAGACATACTCACCGCCCGCCATCGAAAAGGCACCTGCCAGAATCGCCGATAAGCCAGATAGGAAAATGATCCAGATGTTTGGTGTAGCACTGGCTACCCCAATCACCACCCCAGCAATAGAAATAATCCCATCATTGGCCCCGAGAACAGCGGCTCTCAAGATATTCAATCGATCGCTAAATGATTCATCTACTCCATGTTTCATTTCAGTCATACAATGTCTCCTTTATCTTATTTAGAATGATTATAAATAAAATACAAAAAGAAAGCAAGGATTTTAACTCAAATGATAAAAGTTCGACAATTTAATGAAATTTAAGTTATAATCTTTGGCATTGCAAGCAAAAAAGAAAGAATAGGGCATACGCCTATTCTAGCAAGGTTTATTTAGCGGAAGTGACTTTACCTTTGAGGATACTGATGGCATTGTCACACGGGTCAGAAAAGGATAACAAAAAAACAGCAAATTGCTGTTTTCTGATGAGAAAAATTAATTCGTATCTTGTTCTTTCCCAACAACCCAAAATAAGAGAAGGAGTTGGAAGATGCCCAAGGCAAATAAGACCATAAAACCGTTGCGACTTCCTTTAGCAGTGGCTTGGGTGAAGTCCATCTTTTGATTGGCTTGGCTCATGGCAACGATCAGTGAAGCCAGGGTTGTTCCGACAGCGCCTGCAAATTGTTGCAGAGTGTTAAAGATCGCGTTCGCATCGGGTTGCTCTTCCAGAGAAAGTTGTTTTTGTCCGTTGGTCATGATATTGCCAAAGGCCAGTCCCATACCGGTCATGAAGATCATGTAAAAGATGAGAATCAAGCCATTTGTCAGCTTCAGGGCAAAAAGGGTGAAGTGGAAATGGGCTAGAAGGATTAAAGCAGCTCCAAGGAGAATCGGTTTGCGAGCGCCCAACTTATCTAGAATGAGACCAGAGAAGGGAGCAAAACCTGCTCCAATGATGGCTCCTGGAAGCAACATCAAGGCTGCAAGCGTGGTGCTCGAGTGGTTGACCAATTGGACATAATTGGGCAAGAGGAAACTCATGGCCAGAGAACCTAATTGGAAGGTGAAAAAGGCAAGAACATGGCCAGTGAGGAGATGGTTCTTTAAGATGGCAAGGTTGATAATGGGAGTCTCTAACTGATTGGACCGCCAGACTAAGAGAACCAGTCCCAAAAAACCAATCACCAGCCAACCAAGGACAGAAAAACTAAAGAAAGCATGATCAGAAAGACCGTGAATCCCTAAAATCAAGCCTAAAAATGAAGCAATAATGGCAAGAAGGCTCATGATATCAAGCGTTTCCCGCTTGACTGTACTGATTTGCTCAATGGAGCGAAGCCCTGCAACTAGCGAAGCTAGAAGGATCGGGAATTGAACCAAAAAGATGGACCGCCAGCCAAAGTTGGCCGTCAAGAGACCACCGACAGTAGGCCCAATGGCTGGAGCGATAGCTGTAATCAGAGTCCCCACTCCCATCATGAGACCGATCTTGCGTTTTGGGACCTGCTCTAAAATGATATTAAACATCAGAGGAAGGGCAAAACCAACCCCCATTCCTTGGACCAATCGACCCAAAACCACAAAGCCAAAACTTGGAGCTAGGAAGTCAATGAGAACACCTAAAACAGATAGGAGATTTCCAACTAAAAAGGTGGACTTCATTTTAAAAGAGCGCTTGAGGTAGGCAGATAAGGGGACTACACAGGCAACGACTAGAAGATAGATGGTGGTGACCCACTGGACGGTTGCGGTATTGATCTCAAATTCCTTCATCAATATTGGGAAGGTGATATTCATGGCAGTTTCTCCAGCCACCCCGCAAAAGGAAAGGATCCCTGTTGCAAAAATAGCATACAGGACCTTGGCTGAAATTTTTTCTTGTGACATCGGTGTCTGATTCCTCCTAAATCTTCCTATAGACATGGACTATGGTATAAAAATCATGGTAACGATCTGATTTTCCGTCAGGTAGCATAGTGGGACCGATGCTAACCTGATCCATCGTTTTGTTAGCTAACAAATAGTATAGAGGAAATGAAGACCCCTGTCAAAGAGTTTTTGAAAAGTTTTGAAAATATTAACAGCATTCTCAAAAGACGATGCTTCTCCAAACGAAAGGAAAGGCTCGCCAGTATGATATAATAAGAAGAAAGCAGTAAACGTGAATAAGTCAATCAACTCGAACAGGAGGCCCCATGACCAAGTATTTAGTCCAGAAGTTTTTCTGGTTACGAGAAAAAAGTTTGATTCAAATTTCCCAGAAAACCCTGGTTTCCTTATTTCCTTTTTTCCTATTTTCTGGAATCATTCGGGTGATCGCTCTATCGGTCTTCTCCGATCGAGGCTATATCCATCAGCTCTTTTCGATGGATAGCTGGTTGCCATGGGATCAGGCCATTAGTCAAGTCCTCATTAATTTTTCTAATTTTTTAGGAGGTCTAGCTGGGCCGTTAGTGACCTACTTCGCTGGAAAATATACAGCTGGGCACTATGGTAGAAGTACAGGGACAGCAGGTGTCACCGCTCTTTTGGTCAGCTTGATTGTAGGGTCCCAGGAATTGTTGGTGAGACCACTCAATGATGGGCAACTGACGCATATCAACTTACCTGCGACGACCAATATCGTCTTAGCGATTTTTTTAGGCTATCTAATCGGGCAAATCTTTCGTCTATCCAAGGCTAGTGACGACCAGATTGTGGACAAGGATTTCATCTATCAGCCCAAGACTGTGCGTCCCATTTTCTTGTCCTTAGTTCTAGGGGTCAGCCTCAATCTTCTTTTGGTTCTTGGAAATCAATTTAATATTTTTCAGACTATCCGACAGTTCTTGGCTTCTCTCACGGTAAGCAGTCATCATCTCTTGTCCACCTTTGTCATGGGACTATTTAGTGGGCTATCTGCTTGGTTTGGTAATAGTCAAGCCTTTGCCTTGAACTCAATTGCGGATGATAACTTTGCTTTGGAAAATCTCACCTACGCTGTGACCCATCATTCAACGACAGGCATTCCTCATCTCTATACCTTGACCAATTTGTACCGCAGTTTTGGTCTGGTAGGTGGAATTGGTGCAGTTCTAGCCTTATTGGTAGCGATCCTGCTGGTTTCACGAAGTCAAAAGGACAAGAAAGTCAGCCTCCTCAGTCTGTTTCCAAGTCTCTTTAACAATGGGGCTTCTTTCATGGTAGGAATACCGGTCCTTCTCAACCTCCTATATGTGATTCCCTTCTTATTGATCCCTTTGGTGAATATGGGAATAGCAGCTGTAGCTTTGTGCTTCAAGCTGATGCCAGCAGCCGTCTATCCGGTGCCAGATGGGACTCCTAGCCTTCTCTATGCTTTTATTGGAACCGGAGGAAGTCTGAGAGCCTTAGCTGTAAGTATATTTTGTTTTGCCGTCGATGTGCTCCTTTATCTACCATTTGTCCGCATGGGAAATCGTATCCGAAAAGATTTAAAAGTGAAAGGAGAAAGCGATGAAGCCATCTAAAAAAACAGCAATCGTCCTTACTTTGGTCAGTCTTTTCTTGATCGCTTTAGCCATTCCTTCTTATAGCTGGACTCGGACCAATGTTTCAAGAATCGAGAAATTTTATAATTCAAAATTGTCTCCCATCATCATGATCCCGGGAAGCTCAGCGACAGAGAACCGCTTTGATGGCTTGGTGACCAAGCTCAACCAAGACCGCCAAGGAACCAAACACAGCCTGCTCAAGGTCAAAGTTTGGAATGATGGGCATATCACCTATAGTGGAAGTATTGATGCCAAGGACAATGAGCCAGTAATTGTGGTTGGTTTTGAAAACAACAAAGATGGCTATAGCAACATTAAAAAGCAAGCCAAACTATTTAATCAGGCCTTTGAAGCCCTTCAAGAAAAATATAATTTTAATAATTTTAAGGGCTTGGGTCATTCCAACGGTGGCTTGATTTATACAGCCTTTATTGAAAATTATCTAGGGGATTATGATGTGGATCTCAAGACCCTTATGACCATCGGAACTCCCTACAATTTCACGGAGACCAATATCAAAAATAAATCTGAGATGTTGGCCGATTTTATCAAGGGAAAAGAAGCTATCCCGACAACCCTTCATATGTATTCAGTAGCAGGGACCATTACCTATGATTCAGATGAGTTGGTCCCAGATGCCAGTGTTTCTGCTGGGAAATATATCTACCAAAACCAAGCAGCGAGCTATACGGAGATTACCGTAACGGGCGAAGATGCCCAGCACTCGGACCTTCCGACGAATGATGAGGTCGTTGCACTAGTCAAACAGCATATTGAAAGTCAAACGGATCGTCGAACCAAACCGAATAAAATAAACTAAGTGTGAAGAAGGGATTCCTTCCTCACCTTTTTTTTAGTATAATAAAGTTTAGTATGAAAATAAGGGAGACTATAGGAAATAAGATGAAAAGAAGATATTGGATGCAATTGGGCTTAGTGGCTTCAAGTATGGTCTTACTGACAGGATGTTACCAGAGATATCAGCGCCAGTCCAGTCCCAAAAAAGAGGCTACAACGAGCCAGACTTCAGCAAAAAAACAAGCGAAAAAAGCAGATAACAAACAATTATACCAGTCTGTTTTTTCAGACTACCAAAAGATTTTTGCCACTTCAAAAGATTTAGATGCTATTTCCAAATTGAATGATGCATTAGCCAAAGAAGATCGGATGATCAATAGCTGGGTGATCGAGACCGTGATCAATCAGCCAGATGCCGTTCGCTATGCCTTTAAGGACTTAAATAACGATGGGGTAGATGAAATGATCGTCACCAATCAGCAGACCGATGGAAGCTACTTTGTGACGGGAGTCTACTATCTCAAGAACCAAAAACCGACTCTACTAGCTGAAGGTTTCGTCGCTGGACACGGTGGAGCGCGCAATGCGACGACCCTCTATAAGGGAGGAGAAGTCTTAGAAGTCAGCTGGATGTCAGGAACTGGCCGTGGGGTAGCTGTGCTCTCACGGATTGAAAAGGCGCCTCAAGCCGCGACCAAAGTCCAGGAAGAAGAAGTCCAAGTACCGGGGTCAGATCTGAATGCCCTCTTTGGGAAATCGGATGAGGATAAACTGGATCTCAAGGCTTTTGACTGGCACACTTTTGACAGCGCACCATCAGCGGGAAATAGCCAAAGCCAGGAAAAAACGCCTTGGAATGCAGAAAAATCAGCAAAATTAGCAGAATTTATGAAGACCTGGGGCGAAAAGATGGGCCAACCCAACTATCAAAAAGGCATCGCTGGCGGTGATGTAGGACCAGACAACCTCTATACTCTAGGGGAAAATAGTAAGATGGATGCCATTTATACAGATACTGGTCAAGGAAATGCAAAATACCGCATCGTGGAACGCTATAGCAATTGGGACAAGTATCCAGATGTGCATAGTTATTTCTTTGCCATTACAGATACAGGAGAAGGCATTGTCTTTCATTCTCCAACGACCAATGGTGGAAAAATGTATCTAAAACCAACGGATAACAAGGAACTTCAAGAAGAATTTACGCAGTTGCTTCATCAATAAAAAGAAGAATAAACCAGAAAAGGACTGTTTTTCTGGTTTTGTTTATTCAAATAATGAATAAAAATACAATAAAAGAAATAATTTTTAGGATATAAAATATGTTAAAAATTAGTGATAATTAGCGGTATATATTCATTTAAAAACAGAGAATGTTTGACAATTAAAGGAAAATCATTTAAAATATATTCATTCTTTATTTATAGGAGAAAAAATATGAAAAAACTTCTTACAGCCGGTGTGGCTCTTTTGTCTGTTGCAACATTAGCAGCATGTTCTGGTAAAACTGCTTCAGAATCATCAAGCAAAGATGCAAAAGCTTCTTCTAGCAAAGTAGAAAAATCATCTACTTCAGAAAGCAAATCAAGCAGTTCATCAAAATCATCTAAATCAGCAACCTCTTCTGTTGATGTTCCAGAAATTGTCTTGTTAACTGATGAAGAAATCGACAACGCCAAAACACTTGGTGATATGAAAACCATTTATGGAAAAATGATTGACAACTACACAAAATATGTCAAAGAGATTGGTGACAAGATCCCAGCATCTGGTAAAGATGCCTATAATAAGCAAGTAGATCCTGCGATCCAATCTATGGAGACTGCAAGAAAAACATTTAACGATACACTTTCAGCTGCAGGTTCTGATGATACAGTTGTTCCTGAACAAGCTCGTAGTCAATTCGCACAACAATTGAAAAATGCTCGCGATATTGCCCAAAAAGCTCTTGAAGGTGCTTATCAATCAATTGCACCATTGCTCTCTTCATCAGCCGAATAATTTATCAATGAAAATAGGGTAGGACCTCAAGTTCTAGCCTATTTTTGTTTTCTTACAAAAATGTAAGAAATAAAGGGGAAAATGTAAGGTTATGTTATGGTGAAAGCGTTTCAGTTTTAGTACAATAGATTTGTAAAAAACGATTGAAGCTTTTTTCGAGCTAGAAAGGAACGGACCATGACCCTACTAGACGTTCAACATATCAAAAAGATCTACAAAACCCGCTTTCAAGGAACGCAGGTTGAAGCCTTAAAGGATATCCATTTTACCGTTGAAAATGGCGAATATGTCGCCATCATGGGGGAATCAGGATCCGGGAAATCAACTCTCCTCAATATCCTGGCTATGCTGGACCAGCCAACCGAAGGACGGGTCTACCTAAATAGAATAGATACCTCGACCATCAAAAACAAGGATGCGTCCAGTTTCCGTCGGGAAAAACTAGGCTTCGTCTTTCAAGATTTCAACCTGCTCGACACCTTGTCTGTCAAGGACAATATCCTTCTCCCTCTGGTGCTTTCTCGCAGACCAGTCAAGGAAATGATGAGCAAGGTAGATAGCGTGAGTCGGGAGTTGGGCATTCACCAGCTCTTAGAAAAATACCCTTACGAAATCTCTGGTGGGCAAAAACAACGGGTGGCTGTAGCACGGGCCATTATTACTTCACCAGAAATTCTCCTGGCGGATGAGCCAACAGGGGCGTTGGATTCCAAGTCTTCGGCTGCTTTGCTGGACGTTTTTGAAGATATCAATACCATGGGCCAAACCATTCTCATGGTGACCCACTCAACCGCAGCAGCAGCGCGTGCCAAGCGCGTGCTCTTTATCAAGGACGGGATTCTTTACAATCAGATTTTCCGCGGAGAAAAAACGGAGCGTCAGATGTTCCAAGAAATCTCGGATACCCTGACGGTCATGGCGGGGAAGGAGGATCGTGATGTTTAAATTAACAAGTAAATTAGCTCTTTCCAACCTCAAACAAAATCGCAAGCTCTATTATCCCTTTGCCTTGGCTGTTATTTTAACGACCATGATCCTTTATAGTTTTATCGCCCTGTCATTGACCCCTCATTTAGAGGATTCTTACGGAGGGGGATCGGCGAGAACTGTTCTTGGTTTTGGCAGTTTCGTCGTCCAGCTGGTCGTCATCATTTTGGTGGCTTATGCCAATGGCTACGTCATGAAAAATCGATCCAAAGAACTGGGCTTGTACAGTGTTCTGGGAATGGAGAAGAAGCATCTCCTCATCATGACCTTATGGGAATTGCTCTTCTTCTATGTTCTCACAGTTGGAGTAGGACTGGGTTTGGGACTCTTGTTTGATCGCTTGATTTTCGCCGTGCTTCTAAAATGTATGGGTTTACCAGTCGTCATTCAATCAACCTTCCAGATAGAGGCTGTTCTTAACACTTTACTTGGGTTAGCCTTAGCTTTTGGCCTCATTCTCTTGTTGAATTCTTTCCGCCTCTTGCGCTACAGTTCCCTCCACCTTATGCAGCAAAAGAAAGCAGGAGAGAAGAAGGGACGCTTCTTGCTGGTTCAAACTCTGTTAGGACTAGGGCTCTTAGGAATTGCTTTTTATATGGCGCTAACCGTTGAGCGGCCAGTTGCGGCTGTCCAAGGATTCTTTATTGCTGTCATCTTGGTCATTCTAGCGACTTATCTCTTATTCAACGCAGGCTCTATTACCTTCTTAAGATTTCTCAAAGGTCGGAAATCCTATTATTACAAGCCAGAGAATTTTATATCTGTCTCCAACTTAATAGCTCGGATGCGAAAAAATGCAGCGGGCCTCGCGACCATTAGTATTCTTTCCACCATGGTCTTGGTCACCTTAACCGGGTCGCTCAATATCTTTATTGGAGGGCAGAATTACCTAGATACTGTTTACCCTTCTGATTACATGATTAGTGTGGGGCATATGCCTTCAGATGCTGAGATAGAACCGGTTATCGAGGATGTTCAAGCTCAAATTAAGAAAACAGCTGACGCGACACATCTGTCAGATTATCAGGTGGCACAGACAACATACTGGTCAGCTGAAATTCGAAGGATAGATGGAAAGGTGTTAGAGGTGAATGACCAGTCCACTCCATCAACTGGTCAGGAGTTGAAGTCAAAAGGAACAGTCTACTTTTTTGATCAGGCGACTTATGAGCAACTGACCGGGCAAAAAGTTGAGCTTGGGGAAAATGAAATCTTGGCTTATGGGTATCAGTATCCTGGAAGATTAGACTCGCAGTTTGAAATCAATGGGAAGACCTTCACGATTAAACAAAAATTAAACTCCAATTTTATCCAAGGAAAACTCCCTCAATCCGACCTGTTTCAACACCAAATGGGCTTGTACCTGGTCCTCCCTGACTTGAACCAACTGGGACTAAAAGTTGATAAAAATTTGGAATTCTCTATTAGTTCCAAAAATAAAGATAACCAAGATTTTATTTCTGGCTTGATCAAAGAGCTGTATTCGACAGACAAAATCAGTCAATATGATGCGACTTATTTTGGTGGATTTGATCGATACAGTATAGAGAAAGATTGGCGTGAAACAGCAGGGACTCTCCTCTTTATTGGGATTTTCCTATCGGTCATCTTTCTATTAGCTACAGTACTCGTCATTTACTACAAACAGATTTCAGAGGGCTATGAGGACCGGGAAAATTTTGTGATCTTGCAACAAGTAGGATTGGACCAAAAACAAACGACCACCACGATTCGCAAACAGATACTCACCGTCTTTTTCCTTCCATTATTCTTCTCCTTCCTCTACCTAGGAGTAGCCTACAAGATGATCGCAAAGATCGTTGCTATCTTAGGAGCAACCAATGCGGGCTTGGTTCTTCAAACAACTCTTTCTATTTGCGCTGTCTTCTTCATCTCCTATGTCCTTGTCTTTCTTCTGACTTCTAGAAGTTATCGGAAGATTGTCGTGAGATAGCATTCGAGTCTATAAAAGATTAGAAATAAGATGAAACATACAACATTTTGTTAGCACAAAAAACACCGGGGATATAATCCCCGGTGTTTTTTATCACGATTATTTCACGTGTTTTGCAAGTTCTTCTTGCGCTTTTTTGTTTGATTCTTCTTTTTCTTTCAACCAATTCTTATAAGCTTTTTCGTAGTCAGCAGTTGTAACTGTCTTATCTTGAACTTTTTGGTATTTGAAGAAGCTTGATTCACCTTTAATACCAATTGCAGAATTTGCTGCTGAGAATGGCGTTACCTTCGTGATAGATGGAACTCCACCCTTAGAGTAGATTGGAAGTACCATTGCGTTTTCAGTCAACCAAGCTTGGGCAGCAGCATATTTTTCATAACGCGCATTGGTATCCAATTTTTCAGCATTAGCAGCATCCAACAATTCTTTGTACTGGTTCAAACCAATTTTTTCGATGAGCGCTTGGTCTTTCTTAGGATCAAGTCCCATACCAGTCAAGGTTGAACCATCTGTTGGGTTTAAGATATCCAAGTAAGTAGATGGATCTTGGAAGTCAGGTCCCCAACCTGTGATATCCATATCAAAGTCTTTTTGATCTGGTGATTGGGCGAAGTAAGTAGCGTTGTCTGCATCGTCTGTAGACAATTTTTGTACATCGATCACGACATTGTCTTTACCAAGAGCTGTTTCAATAGAACTCTTCATAGAGTCTGCTTGTTGGACAAGAGCATTAGAAGATTGGTCTACGACATAGTCGATATGGATTGGGAATTGAACACCTTGTGATTGCAATTCAGCCTTCGCTTTTTCAAGTTCCGCTTTGGCTTTATCCGCATTATGCAAGCTATCTTGAGCATCTGCAAAGCTCACACCTTTCCACTCATCTCCTGTTGCGGCAAGTTTTTCTTCAACGAGCGTACCGAAGTCTTTTCCGTTGGCTTGCACAAATGTTGGTGGAACTAGAAGGGTACGTAGAGTTTTTGATGCTCCGTCTTTCCCGTTAACTTGAGCGCTGTAGGAAGTTCTGTCTAAAGCAAAGTTCAAGGCTTGACGGAAATTCTTGTTTTGAAGAGCTGTCTTAGTACTGTTCTTTTGCTCATCAGACGTCTTCTTCGTATGACCGTAGTTTTGACGGTTAACGTTGAAGTAAGCGTAGTAAACAGTAGAATCTTGAGGTGTATAAACGATGTTATCCTTGAATTTCTTCTCAATTGTGCTGTAAGTTGAGCTTGTTGGGAAGAGACGAGCAGTAGATAGGTTCCCATCTGAGAAGTTACGAGCAAGATAGTCTTGGTCAGATCCATCGAAGTAAGTCAATTTAACCGTATCGATGTGAACATTTTTCTTGTCGTAGTAATCAGGGTTTTTATCCAACTCGATTTGTGATTTTGAAGTGAAGGATTTCAAAATGTATGGACCATTGTAGAGGATACCATTTGGTTTCACGCTACCAAAGTCTTTCCCAGCTGATTCCAAGAATTTTTCATTAACTGGCATCATGGTAGCAGTCGTCAATTTAGAATTCCAGAAAGATTCTGGTTGGTTCAAAGTGTATTGAAGAGTGTGATCATCAACAGCTTTTACCCCAACAGTTGAGAAGTCTTTGGTTTTCCCGTTTACATAGTCATCCAAGCCTTTGACCGAGTTTTGAACCAAGTAAAGAGCATCCGATTTTTTATCTGCTACGTATTTTAGAGATGTCACGAAATCTTGTGCAGTGACGTCAGCGTATTCATTTCCTTCTGAATCATACCACTTCGCGTCTTTTCGAAGCTTGTAGGTATAAGTGAGACCGTCTTTTGAAACGAACCAGTCCTCAGCAAGAGCAGGCACTAAGTTACCGTATTGATCGTTTTCAAACAAACCATCGACCAAGTTGGTTGTAATGTCGCTTGTAGTTGAACGATTTGAAGTCAAATAGTTCAAGGAATCAGGGTCTGTACCATACACGTAGTTGTAGGTAGTCCCTTTTGACGCATTAGAAGATGAGCCACATGCAGCAAGGAAAAGCGTTGAAGCTGCGGCGACACCTGCTAAAAGAGCAAGCTTCGATTTTTTCATATTCGTGTCTCCTTTTGAATAATTTTAATTATTATACTCCAATCAATCTACAAAATAAAGTGTTTTTTGAACTTTTTTTGTATATTTACACACCAGTATACAGTAAAACCCTTGATTTTAAGGGATTTTTAAGGAATAAAAATTTTTTTAAAAAAAATTACTATTATGCTTTACATACTAGTTGAGAAAGAGTATACTGATAGTGAAAAGACTAGTATGTAAAACAAACTAGTGAAAAATGTGAAGAAAGAGGTGAGAAGGATGAAAGAGTCCCAATTATTAAAGGGAGTCTTGGAGGGCTGTGTGCTGGAGATTATTTCTAAAAAGGCCATCTATGGCTATGAATTGATCCAAAGTCTCAAAGAGATGGGATTTGATAAGATTGTCGCTGGGACCATTTATCCCCTGCTTCAAAAATTAGAAAAACAAGGAATTATTCATGGGGAAATGAGGCCGTCTCCAGATGGTCCCGATCGCAAGTATTTTTCACTCAGTGATGCTGGAAGAGAGCGCTTAGAGGAATTTTGGGACCAGTGGCAGGAGCTAGTCACAAAAGTAGAACGTATCAAGAAGGAGGGAGAAGAATGGTAGAAAGTTATACCGAAAAAATGTCAGATGAATTGATTCATCTAAACAAAGAGGATCAAGTCTATGTGAAAAAAATGGTGGCCTATATTGGGGCCAAGTCCTATTTTTATGATGATGAAGCGCTCGGTGAACAACTCTACAATATGGTTTGCGATCTGAAAGTTGCTGAAAAAGAAGGCATTCGGGCGGTGGATTATTTTGGAAAGGATCCACGGGCGATGGTGGATCAAGTTCTTGCAGACTTGCCTAAACGCTCTTTTGGATCTTACGTGGGACTAGTCTTCCTACTTGGAGTGATCTTGGTTGGCATGCGTTATTTAATGGATTTTACCTGGATGACACCACTGAAAATCGAACCTTTAACCTATGTCGTCATTCTCCTCAATTTCTTGATGTTCAGCCAGTTCATCACGTGGCTTTGGTCCAAACAGAGCTATGGTGAAATGAAGTGGTCTTGGGCTATTTTTATCAGTGTGATCAGCCTGATGGTATTTCTGAACATCGTACGACTATTTTCGATCTATTTTGGCCACATTGGGAGTCTCTTCTTATCAGATGGTTGGGCGATTGTTCTCTCTGTCCTAGTACTACTTGGGTTTACGGTCATGGCTTTTAGAAGCAGGAATCGTTTGATGTCGAGTCTACTAGTCCTGGGGCTGACTTTCCTAGTTACAGGATGCTGGATGCGTCTCGTGAATCAGGAAACTGCTCATTTAATAGGCTGGCTACTTCCTCTCATGGGACTAGTCCTGACCCTTATTGTATTTTGTCTCCAAAGAAAGAAGGAAGAAGCATGAAATCAGCAATGTATTTTGAAGAAACGCAGGCCTTGATGCAAACCTTTAGCCAAGAGGACCAAGCTTATTTCCAAGATCTCTGGGATTATTTCAATCTTGCAGGTTTCTTATATGAGGAGAAAGCTTTAAGAGAGCAGGTCTATAATTTAGCGGTAGATTTTTCGCAAGCAGGAGCGGATGGCCTCACAGCAAAGGATTATTTTGGTCTCGATCCAAAGGAAATGGCAGACCAAATCATCGAAAATATGCCCAAAGAATCGACACGGTCTGTTCTAAAATATGGGGCTATCTTTTCAGGTATTGTGATTTTTTATCGCCTCTTAAGTGATTTTGCTTCGCAAGCGGTCCTTGTGCTCAAGCCTCTCGTCTATTTGACCGACATCATTTTGGGGCTCCTAGCTGTTGGGATGATCTTCTATCTCCTTCGTCGCCTCATTTTTGCGGAAGAAAAAGCGAAAAAAGCAATTTATGTAGTATTTGTTCTAGTTCTAGGATTCTATTTTGTTGGTGAAATAGTGGGGGTCCGTTTCTTGCCAGCTCTTGCTTGGTTTGTAGTCCCTAGTCCTTGGGATGCCCTTCTCATGACAGGGTCTAGCGGAGCTCTCATTCTTTGGCAATGGAAAGAAGAGTTTGGACGAGCTTTCATCTTTCCTATCGTCGCCTTTTTAGTGGTTGGATTCTTACATCGCTGGACCTTGGCACAAGGAGTTCATATTCTTGGTATGACAGTTCTTCTGCCCACAGTGATCATCGTTTTTGGGCTAGTTATTTATTATTGGTTTACGATTCGCGCTTTGAAAAAGAATAGGACGGAAAGTGATAAATAGAAAGGAAAGGGGGGCTGGGACAAAAGTCCTAGCCTCTCAATTATTT
>NZ_KV807489.1:379039-399444 GCF_001812015.1 Streptococcus sp. HMSC073D05 | reverse complement strand
GAATTCTAACGAATTACCGATTTCTGTCCCACTCCCTTTTCTTGTTCAAGTATGATAGAATAAACTCATTAGATGGGAGAATATGCATGAATCTATTTCGAAAAAAGGGACTTGGGCAAGTACACCCAGGTCTAAATCGCCATTTACGATTGTGGGATTTGATTATTTTAGGAATCGGTGCCATGGTGGGGACAGGAATCTTCACAATTACGGGAACAGCAGCCGCGAATTTAGCTGGTCCAGCCCTCATTATTTCAATTGTGATTGCGGCTTTTTGCGTTGGCTTATCTGCCCTCTTCTTTGCAGAATTTGCATCTCGCATCCCTTCAACTGGTGGAGCCTATAGTTACCTCTATGCTATCTTTGGAGAGTTTCCCGCCTGGATTGCCGGTTGGTTGACCGTGATGGAATTTATGACAGCCGTATCAGGGGTGGCTTCAGGTTGGGCTGCTTATTTCAAGGGCTTGTTGGCCAATCTTGGCTGGAGTCTGCCGACGGCTTTAAACGGGACTTTTGATCCAGCTAAGGGAACTTATGTGGATCTCTTGCCTATTTTGGTCATGGTTCTCGTCACAGCCTTAGTTCTTATGAATGCAAAAGCAGTCTTACGCTTTAATTCCTTGCTGGTCTTACTCAAGTTCTCCGCTCTTGCCTTGTTTATCCTTGTCGGGATTTTTCACCTAAATCCTGGTAACTGGGCAAACTTTGCTCCGTATGGATTTGGAGAAATCTATGGTGGTCAAACAGGGATTATGGCTGGCGCTTCGCTCATGTTCTTTGCCTTTCTTGGTTTTGAGTCCATTTCAATGGCGGTCGATGAAATCAAGGAACCACAAAAGAACGTCCCTCGCGGGATTGTCCTCAGTCTCTTGATCACAACGGTTCTTTATATCTTGGTCACCCTGGTTTTGACTGGTATGGTTCCTTTTAAGAACTTAAATGTAGAAGACGCGGTTGCCTTTGCCCTTCGTCAAGTCGGAGCCGGCTGGGCTGGAAATTATGTATCGCTGGTAGCGATTTTGACCCTAATTACCGTCTGCATTTCCATGACCTTTGCCCTCTCACGGATGATTTACAGTTTGGCGCGGGATGGTCTCCTGCCAAAAGCTATGAAACAACTTGATCCAAAAACTAGAATTCCCAAAAATGCAACACTAGTAGCTGGATCGATGGCTGCTATTGCTGGTGGAGTCTTTCCACTAGCCAGTATCGCTTCCTTCTTAAATATTTGTACCTTGGCTTACCTGGTTATGTTGGCCTTTGCCCTCTTGAAATTGCGCAAGGAACACGGGGCTCCTGGACCTGGTGAATTTAAAACACCCTTGGTTCCAGTCTTGCCAATCCTGTCGATTGTGGTCTGTCTGTCCTTTATGACCCAGTATTCCCTATCGACCTGGCTGGCCTTCGGAGTTGCTCTCTTGATCGGGGTCGGAATTTATTTCGGTTATGGCTATCGCCATTCAGAAGAAAATCAATAAAAGATGAAAGCTAGAGTAGAAGAACTCTGGCTTTTTACATAGAGAAAGCTCTTTTTTTGGTATAATAAAGGGAGAAAGTTAACTAGATAACAAAGGAGAAAAAACATGACATTTGAAGAGATTTTACCAGGCTTAAAGGCTAAGAAAAAATATGTGCGAACAGGATGGGGTGGGGCAGAAAACTACGTCCAACTCTTTGATACCATTGAGCAAAATGGGGTGGCTCTGGAAGTGACGCCTTATTTCCTCATCAACGTCTCTGGTGAGGGTGAAGGTTTCTCCATGTGGAGTCCAACACCTTGTGATGTTTTAGCGACAGATTGGGTGGAAGTCCATGACTAAAAGAGTCTTGATTACAGGCGTGAGTTCCGGGATTGGTCTGGCTCAAGCTCGCCTCTTTCTAGAGAAGGGCTACCAGGTCTATGGGGTGGACCAGGGAGCGGATCCCCAGTTAGTAGGTGATTTTCATTTCTTACAGCGGGACTTAACCCTAGATTTGACGCCAATTTTCGACTGGTGTCCTGAGGTCGATGTCTTGTGCAATACAGCTGGTGTTTTGGATGATTACAAACCGCTTCTGGAGCAAAGCGCTGAGGAGATTCAGGAGATCTTTGAGATCAATTATGTGACCCCGATAGAGTTGACACGGTATTATCTGACTCAAATGTTGGAGAAGAAGCAAGGTATCATCATCAATATGTGCTCCATTGCTTCTAGCCTGGCAGGAGGAGGCGGCCACGCTTATACTTCCTCCAAGCATGCTCTAGCGGGCTTTACCAAGCAGTTGGCCCTGGATTATGCAGAAGCTGGTATTCAGGTCTTTGGGATTGCTCCTGGGGCTGTCAAAACAGGCATGACCGCAGCGGATTTTGAACCAGGTGGATTGGCTGACTGGGTAGCCAGTGAGACGCCGATCAAGCGCTGGATTGAGCCAGAGGAAGTAGCCGAAGTCAGCCTCTTTTTGGCTAGCGGTAAGGCGTCTGCTATGCAAGGGCAAATCCTGACAATTGATGGTGGTTGGAGTTTGAAGTAGGGAAATGAAAAAGCAAGAGTTGAAATCTTGCTAAGAAACGTAATTGTTTTTTCCTTACTGAAAGAGGATCAAACCGAGGTGAACAATTAAGTTAGGACAGTGGTGAGACAGGTATACCTCTATGCTAAAGAAGATCTTACTGAACGAAATAAAACCTACCAGAGTGATCAGGATGAATCAGATTTCTTTATGATTGGTCACGATGGAGATCTAGCCTTTTTCACCAAAAAAAGACAGGGATAATAACAATTATGAAGATAACTGAGGGTAAGTTCAGAAGAACTTTTTGAATGGGCTACCTGAAACCTTAAGAGATTGTTTTAGAAGAAACGAATAGTACAATTGATTTGCTAAGTTATTGTGGAATGAAGGTGAAGTCATGATTAAATTAGTGAATGTTACTAAATGTTTTAGTGATGGATCGAATGTCAGATATATTTTCAAAAATTGTAATTTTGAATTTAAAAAAGGTAGCACGACTGCAATAATTGGCCGTTCTGGATTAGGAAAAACTACTCTTGTTAAATTAATATTAGGGATTACCAGTTTAAATGAGGGGGATATCTTAGTCTGTGGTAGTTCCATTTTAGATATGAAAAATTTGAGTAAGGTAAGGCGTAGGAATATTGGCTGTGTCTTCCAAAACTTTAATTTGATTTCAGGTTTCACGGTGAAAGAGAATATTCTACTTCCAAGATATTTTTTTGAAAATGGAGAGAATAACATTAACGAAATTTGTAACACTCTAGGCCTTTCAAAGGAAATATTAAGTAAGAGTATTGATAAGATTAGTGGAGGTGAAAAACAAAGAGTTGCTTTGGCAAGAGCTCTTATTAACAATCCAGAAATATTGATAGCGGATGAACCTACTGGTAATTTAGATGCTGCTAACGAACAAAATATAATAGAATTGTTGAAGCGGATCAATGAGGAGTTAGGTATCACGATTATAACAGTAACTCATAGTGATAAGGTGGCGAATAGTATGCAGTCTATTTGCACAGTTGTTGATGGCAAAATTGAGTACGTAAGGAGATGATAAAATGAATCATTCCATATTATTCATTGCTAAAAGAGATTTAGAAGTTAACAAACGAAGATATAGATTAGTTCGACTGTCAATAGCGATCTCTGTTTTGCTAATTGTTTTAGTGATGCTCATTTCTAATTCTTTCTATAATAAAATGATTAAAGAAATGACTGTAGCAAATAAAAATGTTGTTACTGTTGCCTTTGGTAATAAAGAAAATTCTCTGAATTATAAAGCTTTACCTTTATTTTCTAGTGATGATATTGATCGAGTTAAAAAAATTGATGAAGTAAAAAATATTACAGGTGTAAAACTACTATTTACGGATGATATCAAATTCCAAAATGGCAAAACATCGGTTTCCAATACTATCCATTGTCTAGAAGAAAAGTATTTAAAAAACCTGAATATTAGAATTGCTGAAGGGAAATTTCCAGAGAAGGACAATGAAATATTAATCGGAGATTCCGTACACAAGGCTACATCAATGAATGTCGGAGATACGGTGACTATAAAGATTGATAATCATTATGAAAAGTTTGTAATTTCTGGCATTATAGACAAGCAAGAAGCGCAGTTATTTTCTACCTTGCCAACAGAAATAAATCAAATGATGGCAATAAATGTAAAAAGTAGTAGCGTTTCATCAAATAAGTATTACTATCTGAATGCTACTGTAAAAAATGGAACAGATTTAAATGAAGTAGCAAAGAAGATAGAAAAGACTGTTTTAAAAAATGAAAATTTAAAACAATCTTTATCAGGAACAGGATTAGATGTTGTTGTAGCAACACAACAGGATGTTATCAATATGCTATCCAGATGGTTTTCCTACATCGACCTTTTTATCCTCTTAATCATAGTTCTTATCTCTATTGTAGCGATTATTAATATCATCAATATTCTAGCCATTACCATTCAGGAGAATCATAAACAGATCGCAACTTTTAAAATCATCGGTGCATCTGATCGACAGATAAAAAGAATATATTTATTTGAAAGCTTTATGATGGGAGTACGAGGTACAAGCGCGGGATTGGTGATAGGAATTGCTATTTCTTATTTAATCATCTTTTTGAGTGGGTTACCACTAGATATTGAACTTACCAGATTGTTGTTCCCGGTATTAATAGGGATACTCACTTCAGTTTTTGCAGGATTATTGGTATCTAGAAAAATTACTAAAATTGATATTGAAAAGGTATTAAATCAATAGAGAAGAAATGATTAGGGTCAATAAGAGATGGTGTTGCAAAAAGAATAGCTATACTGGTTTCACTATCGACTGAGCTTTGAATGAAAGTAGGAGGATTTGATGGAAATCAAAAATCACTTTGGCGTCTACGGAGTCTGTTTTAAAGACGGGAAACTGCTCTGCATTGAAAAAACAAGAGGCCCTTATCAGCATCGTTTTGATCTACCGGGTGGTAGCCAGGAAGTAGGGGAAGGACTGACAGAAACCCTAAAGCGAGAAGTTCTTGAAGAGACAGGCTATACGCTTAGCAGTTTTTCAAATCCTAGAATTTACGATGTGATGGTTCAAGAAGAAGGGAAAGACTTTGCTGTACACCATATCATGGTCTTTTATGATATAGAACTTGATTTCGAAGGCCCTCAAAAACCCCTTCCTCAGGAGGTTCTTGACGGAAGCAATGATTCAGCAAAAGCAATTTGGTTGAACGTGGAAGACATTACTGCCGACAATGCTTCTCCTTTAGTATTGAAGGTGAAGGCAGAGTTAGGAGGATTTCCAGAATTAGAACTGACAAGCTATAGAAATTGGAAGGTAAAAGAAAAAAAGGAGAACCTATGACACCTCAAGAAATGTGGAATGCCTACAAGCAAATCAATCCCTCTATTGGAGATGAGATAGATGCCTGGGCCTTTGGAGTGGACCCAGACCTTTTAGCGGAACTGGTCTTTAAAGGCGAAAAAACAGCAACTGCCTCAGCTTACGATCTTTACGCAGTAGAGGACGAACCCCTTCCCCAAGAAGGAACCTTTGATGTTGTTTTAGACAGTAAGGATCAAGCTGTCTGCATTGTCGAAATTACAAAGGTTTCTGTTCAGCCTTTCCATCAAGTGTCAGCTGACCATGCCTATAAGGAAGGTGAAGGAGACAAATCTCTGGCTAATTGGCGTCAGGTTCATGAAGACTTTTTCAAAGACTGCTTTGGAGAAGCAGGTCTGACGTTTACACCTGACAGCAAGGTGGTTTTAGAAGAATTTCGCAAGGTTTATCCATTATAGAACACTCTTTTCTTTTAGAAAATCAGAAAAGAGAATAACTGTTTTCTATTAAAAAATACCTAGTGATTGTGTCAAGCTAAAAATACTGCCCAGTTCTTAGAACTATTAAAAGATTTTTTGAGACTTTCCGCTGTGAGAAAAGCGCTTGAAACCTAAAAGTTTCAAGCGCTCGGGAGTTTTGAAACTTTAGGTTCAAAACTAAATCATGGAACTTCGAAGAAGTTCGCTGATGTCCGTACTCACCCAAGGAAAGTCTCAACGAAGATTTGATCTTAATCTAACTCTCCTTCTAGGAGAGTTTTTTGGTTTGGGTCTTATTTTCCAAAAGGGCTAAAAAATGGTATAATGTAAGCGATATTGTACAGAAAAGAGAAATGTTATGCCAAATTATGCCATTATTTTAGCAGCGGGGAAAGGTACCCGTATGAAATCAGATCTGCCTAAGGTTCTTCACAAGGTTGCTGGGATCTCTATGTTGGAACATGTTTTCCGTAGTGTTGGAGCCATCTCACCTGAGAAGACTGTAACGGTTGTGGGCCACAAGGCGGAATTGGTGGAGCAAGTATTAGCTGGACAAACAGAATTTGTTAAGCAAACAGAGCAATTAGGAACTGGTCATGCGGTAATGATGGCAGAGCCAGTCTTGGAAGGTCTTGAAGGGCATACTCTTGTCATCGCAGGTGACACTCCTTTGATTACGGGTGAAAGCCTCAAACATTTGATCGACTTTCATATCAACCACAAGAATGTGGCAACGATTTTGACAGCCGAAGCAGCTAATCCATTTGGCTATGGTCGGATTGTCCGCAATGACAATGCGGAAGTGCTTCGAATTGTTGAGCAAAAAGATGCGACAGATTTTGAAAAACAAATTAAAGAAATCAATACAGGGACTTATGTCTTTGACAATGCACGCCTCTTTGAAGCTTTGAAAAATATCAACACAAACAATGCCCAAGGTGAATACTATATCACGGATGTCATCGGTATTTTCCGCGAATCTGGTGAAAAAGTCGGGGCCTATACGCTCAAAGATTTTGATGAAAGTCTTGGGGTTAACGACCGCGTGGCCCTTGCAACAGCAGAAAGCATCATGCGTCGTCGCATTAACCAAGCCCACATGGTCAATGGGGTGAGCTTTGTCAATCCGGATGCGGCCTATATCGATGTCGATGTTGAGATCGCACCAGAAGTGCAAATCGAAGCCAATGTTACCCTGAAAGGCCATACAAAAATTGGGGCTGAGACAGTTTTAACCAATGGAACCTATATTGTGGATAGTGAAATTGGGGCAGGTGCCGTTATTACCAACTCCATGATTGAAGAGAGCACGGTAGCCGATGGCGTAACGGTAGGACCATATGCTCATATTCGCCCAGGATCTAGCCTCGCCAAAGATGTCCATATTGGAAACTTTGTCGAAGTCAAAGGTTCGTCTATTGGCGAAAATACTAAAGCAGGTCATTTGACCTACATCGGCAACTGCCAAGTCGGCAGCAACGTCAACTTTGGTGCAGGAACCATCACGGTGAATTATGATGGCCAACACAAGTTTAAAACGACAATTGGAAACAATGTCTTTGTTGGCTCAAATTCGACCATCATTGCACCAGTTGAATTGGGCGACAATTCCTTAGTCGGTGCTGGATCTACCATTACCAAGGATGTTCCAGCTGACGCGATTGCGATTGGTCGTGGTCGTCAAGTGAATAAAGAAGAGTATGCCCTTCGCTTGCCACACCATCCTAAAAATAAATAGGAGATTCTCATGCAATTTGAAGAAAAAACCATTGAGCGCAAGGAGATTTATCAGGGACCGATTTTCCAAGTGGTCACTGATCAAGTAGAACTACCCGCTGGAAAAGGCCAAGCGCAGCGTGATTTAATCTTCCATAACGGAGCAGTAGCGGTTTTGCCGATCACAGAAGATGGGAAAACGATCTTGGTCAAGCAGTACCGCAAGGCGATTGAACGGACCTCGGTGGAGATTCCAGCAGGGAAGTTAGAAAAGGGAGAAAATGCAGACCCTAAAGCGGCTGCTCTGCGCGAATTGGAAGAAGAAATTGGCTACACAGCGGATCTAGAGTTGTTGTATGATTTTTATTCAGCCATTGGATTTTGTAATGAGCGGATCAAACTTTATGGTGCGACCAACTTGAAAAAGGTGGAAAATCCACGTCCACAAGATGCGGATGAGACCTTAGAGTTATTAGAAGTGACCTTGAAGGAAGCGAAAGATTTGATCCAAACTGGCGAAATCTGTGATGCCAAAACCATCATGGCCATCCAATATTGGGACTTAATCAATAAATAGAGGAGGATCCGATGGGAAAACCTTTATTAACCGATGAAATGATTGAACGAGCAAGGCGAGGTGAGGACATCACCGGTCCTAATATGGTCGATGCTGAAGAAACGAAGATTATTCGGACAGACCACAGAGGATTTGGCTACGAACGTCCTATGAGAGAGAGTCGTATGGAGCGTCCACAGGAGAGCTATTCTCAGGATACTGTGCAGATCCAAGTGGAGCCCACAGTGACCAAGAGTCGTCGCATTGAAGAACGCAAACAAAGTGTGGTCCAATCCAAACTCAATAAGATTTTGTTCTGGATCATTGTGCTCCTCATTGCCTTGATCATTGCTATTTGGCGTCTATAGGGTCGTCACAAGGAGAGAAATGACATGAAAATTGGAATTATCGCAGCCATGCCCCAGGAGTTGAAGATCTTGGTTGAAGCCCTTGAAAATGGGGAAAAGCATCTGCGTCTTGGAAAAGTCTACTATACAGGATCAATTGGACGCCATGAGGTCGTTTTGGTGGAAAGTGGTATCGGAAAAGTCATGTCTGCTATGAGTGTAGCAGTCTTGTCCAATGATTTCAAAGTGGAAGCCATTATCAATACGGGTTCTGCAGGTGCCGTTGCACCGGGAATGGCCGTTGGGGATATCGTCCTTGCAGACAAATTGGCCTATCATGATGTGGATGTGACAGCCTTTGGTTATAAGTATGGTCAAATGGCAGGTCAACCACTTTACTTTGAATCCAGTCGCTATTTCGTATCAGAAATGAAAAAAGTTCTGGAAGAAGAAGCTGCAACCACACATGTAGGCTTGATTACAACAGGAGATAGCTTTATCGCGAGTGAAGAAAAAGTCGCAGCAATTCGGGAGCATTTCCCAGAAGTCTTGGCAGTTGAGATGGAAGGGGCAGCCATTGCCCAAGCCGCTCATGCAGCTGGACGTCCCTTTATGGTTATTCGCGCCATGAGTGATACAGCAGATCACGCAGCCAATATTTCTTTTGATAAATTTATCGTAGAGGCTGGCGAACGCTCTGCTCAAACCCTGATTACTTTCTTGAAGAGATTGGTGTAGAAAAAATATAGGGAAATTGAACATGTATCGTGAATCGTATTTTGATGGAGGCCTATTTTCCTATATTGGCTATGTTTTATTAGCAACCTTCATTACAGTATTGACTTTGGGGATTTGTGCTCCTTGGGGCGTGTGCATTATGTATAACTGGAAGGTCAAGCATACCGTGATTGATGGTCGTCGTCAGTATTTTGACGGCACGGCTATGCAGTTATTTGGAAATTGGATCAAATGGTGGTTCTTTACCATCATTACATTTGGTATCTATGTGTTCTGGTTAAATATCAAGGTCACACAATGGATTACCAAGCATACTCATTTTATAGACTAATTGAAAAGGACTCGTCTAAGGACTAGTCCTTTTTTGAAGCCGAATCTTTCAGAAATAGGGAACTTTCATGCTATAATAAAGACAAGTAATGTAAAGGAGAGAATATGGTTTTATCAAAGAAACGGGCACGCCATGTGATTGAAGAAATTATCGCCCTTTTTCCAGATGCTAAACCGAGTCTGGATTTTCGTAATCATTTTGAATTGTTAGTAGCGGTTATGCTCTCGGCTCAGACGACTGATGCGGCTGTTAACAAAGCGACACCAGGTTTGTTTGCGGCTTTTCCAACCCCTCAAGCCATGGCAGCGGCTAGTGAAGCAGATATCGCCAAGCACATTTCCAAATTAGGCCTCTATCGCAATAAGGCTAAGTTTCTCAAAAAATGTGCCCAACAATTGCTAGACAACTTTGATGGCCAAGTCCCTCAGACACGGGAGGAATTAGAGAGCTTAGCCGGAGTGGGACGGAAAACAGCTAATGTGGTTATGAGTGTGGGATTTGGGATCCCCGCCTTTGCTGTCGATACGCATGTGGAACGGATTTGCAAGCACCATGACATCGTCAAGAAATCCGCTACCCCATTAGAAGTGGAAAAACGGGTCATGGACGTTCTTCCTCCTGAACTCTGGCTCCCAGCTCATCAGGCGATGATCTATTTTGGACGGGCCATTTGCCATCCTAAAAATCCTGAATGTGATCAGTACCCACAGCTCTATCATTTTGATTAAACAGGAGACCCTCCGCATAGACTAGCGGGGGTCTTTTTTTACGTAAAACGTATAATTATTAAAAGGATGAAATAGGGAGGTCTTGGTTGACGATGGTGTTGGCTCTATAGGATCAAGTTTCCGGCTCGGTTGAAACTGTTTTTAGATCGATGTTTCTTGACATCTTATTATATTCATTCAGAAATAACGAACTTTTTTTAAATAAATTTGGTTTTTTTTAAGAAATAGTGTATAATGGTAGAAAATCTAACATAAGGAGATAGTGATGAAAGCAAAAAAACTGTTAGCTCTTGCAGGAGTTTCCGTTGCAGGTGCCTTTCTCTTAGCAGCATGTAGCGGTGGTAGTAGCAATCAAGCAACCTACTCATTTGTCTATTCAGCCGACCCAAATACCTTGGATTACATCGCTGCAACTCGTACAACAACTTCAGATGTCACAAGTAACCTTGTAGATGGTCTTCTTGAAAACGACCGATACGGAAACTTTGTGCCAAGTCTAGCAGAAGATTGGACTGTCTCTGAAGATGGATTAACCTATACTTACAAACTTCGTAAGGATGCCAAATGGTATACGAGTGAAGGAGAAGAATATGGTGCTGTAACGGCTCAAGACTTTGTTACAGGGATCAAACACGCGGTTGAGTCTAAATCAGAAGGTCTCTTCTTGATTCAAAATTCGATCAAAGGTTTGGATGCCTACGTAAAAGGGGAAACCAAAGACTTTAACACAGTTGGTGTCAAAGCCTTAGACGACCACACCATCCAATATACTTTGGTTCGTCCAGAAAGCTTCTGGAACTCAAAAACAACCTCAGGTGTTCTTTTCCCAGTCAATGCGGATTTCTTGAAATCTCAAGGAAAAGATTTTGGTTCTTTGAAACCTAGCAGCATCTTATACAATGGTCCATTCTACTTGAAATCTTTGACTTCAAAATCTGAAATTGAATTGGTCAAGAACAAAGACTATTACGATGCGAAAAATGTTCATATCGACAATGTCAAATTGACCTTTAACGATGGATCAAACCCAGATTCTATCATTAAAAACTTTGAAAAAGGTCAATATTCCTTTGCATCTGTTATGCCAAACAGCTCGACTTATAAGAGTGTCAAGAAAAACTTTGGCGACAACATTGTCTACGGTTTGCAATTGGGAACATCCTACTATCTTGGATTCAACTTGGACCGTCAAAAGTATGACCACACTGCCAAAACAACGGATGAACAAAAAGCTTCTACTAAGAAAGCAATTCTGAACAAGGACTTCCGTCAAGCGGTGAACTTTGGCTTTGACCGCAAATCATATGCGGCACAAGTATCTGGATCTGATGCGGCTGAAAATACCCTTCGTAGCACTTTGGTGCCACCAACTTATGTCCAAGTCAATGGAGAAGATTTTGGTAAAGTCGTTGAAAAACAATTGGTTACCTATGGGGATCAATGGAAGGGTGTGAGCCTGGCCGATGGTCAAACGAGCCTTTACAACCCAGAAAAAGCCAAAGCTTCCTTTGCGAAAGCCAAAGCTGAATTGCAAAAACAAGGCGTTCAATTCCCAATTCATTTGGACTACATTGTCAGCCAAGTGGACAACAGCATGGTCCAACAAGCGAGCTCCTTCAAACAATCTGTAGAGTCAGCGCTTGGTGCAGACAATGTCGTTGTAGACCTTCAAAAGGTTTCGGATGATGATTTCCAAAATATCACCTACTTCAGCGATACTGCTGCTGCGAGAGATTACGATATCTCAGGCGGTGGTTGGGCTCCTGACTACCAAGACCCATCGACTTACCTCGAAAGTATCAGCCCAGTAAATGGTTCTGTCTTCTACTATCTTGGTATTGATGCAGGTTCAAATAATCCAGCCATTGCAACAGTTGGTTTGGATCAATACGCTAACATGTTGAAAGATGCCGATGCTGAATTGTTGGATCAAGCAAAACGCTACGAAAAATATGCAGCAGCACAAGCTTGGTTGACGGATAGTGCGATTACGCTTCCAACTGTTTCAAATGGTGGTTCTCCAATGCTTCAACGGACCGTACCATACAGTCGTGCTGCTTCATGGGTTGGTACAAAAGGAACAGGAACATTCTACAAATACCTTGAAATGTCCAAAGATGTTGTCACAACCAAAGACTTTAACAAGGCCAAAGAAGAATGGTTGAAGAAAAAAGCAGAATCCAATAAAAAAGCTCAAGAAGATCTCAAAGATCACATTGAGAAGAAAAAATAAAAAATAAAAAATCAATCATTGGTCTATCAATGAAGATAAAAAAGTCGAGGCTGGGACAAAAGTCCTAGCCTCTTAATTGTTTTTGGATTGTCGAGCAAGACGCAGTGGTTGAGTGGGATATACTACGCTGATTTCATCAGCTTTTACAGCCCTACTCAACTGTGCGGAGGTGGGACGCTCCAGTCTTCTATCAACTATTTGAAAGCTGGCAATCTAGGGGATGTCCTAACCATCAGGGGGGAATGTGTCCATCAAGGTCGTACAACCTGTGTCGTCGATGTAGATATCACCAACCAAGATGACCGAAATGTCTGCAAGGCAACCTTCACCATGTTTGTCACAGGCCAACGGTCTGAAGATAGACAGGTGAGGATATAGGAAAGCATGAGTAGGAAGTTACATCCCAAAAATCCCGAGTGTGATCACTATCCGCAACTCTATAACTTTAAAGACATTTGAAAAGCGAGGTCTGATGACTTCGCTTTTATTTGATAGGGAAGAAAGTCAGTAAGAGCCAAGAAAACAACAGAGCAATAGCTCCAATTCCAAGGCAAAATAGAACAGGAAGGATAATATTTTGGTAAGGAGCCTTGCCCCTTTCCTCGGCTTCTTCAATCTCGCTCAGGCTGCGTCCTTGATCATAGGCGACAATCTGGCGAAAGGTACGAAGATTATGCTGTTTCTTAAATTTCTCAATGCGTAGGGCGTAGAACATTGTGATAGCATAAATCAAGCAACTAATAGCGATACCGAACCATTCCAGATAAAGAATTAGAGGAATCATTATTATAGGACTTCCAATTAGTAAAATGGTAAAAACCACTCCATCTTTTTGATAGCGCATAAATTCTTGGTCGTGAATAATTTGTTTCATGGTTTCCACATCTCCTTTTATGAGTTGGTCCAATGACACTTCAAAGACCTTGCTCAGTAAAAGCAGGTTTTGAATATCAGGGTAGGTTGCTCCGCGTTCCCAGTTGGAAATGGATTGACGGCTGACAAAGATGATTTCAGCCAAATCATCTTGAGATAAATTTTTCTCTTTACGATAGTGCTGGATCTGCTTTCCGACTTGCATAAGATTTCCTCGCTTTCTGATTTCATTCTACTCAATTATACAAAAAATGGCTATCAAAGTTCTTTGACATGCTGATTTCATGGGCTTTAGCAAAGGTTTCTGTCACTGGATTTACAGTTCTGTCAATTTATATTTACTTACTGAAAAAGAGGCCAACAACCTCCTTTTTCTTATTCACTAAATCTTAAAAAATAGCCATCTGGGTCTAAAACTGCAAATTCATGAGGATAGATAAAATGGTCGTCAACACGAAATTTTCTTTTGGTCAGGGGACGATGGATGTGATAGTCAGCTTCCAGCAGTTTTTGGTGGAGCTGAGGAACATCCTCAATGCCAAAGGAAATATTGACACCACGCCCGAAAGGATAAGTCAGCTGAGCTAATTCTTCTGCGTCGCCTTCTTCTAACATGAGTTGGCAGTCTTCAAGGGAGAGGAAGAGAAATTTCTCCTCGGGGCGTTCGTATTCGACAGAGAAGCCCAGCAAGTTGCAGTAGAAGTAGCGCGATTTTTCGATGTTGGATACCACAAATTCGGGGATGACAGCTTGATAGTCCATTAGCTTTCTCCTTAGAGTTCAATCTCCATCACAATTGGTGTATGATCTTGACGAGCGCCTGAGTCAATCATATCTGATTTAGTGACCTTGTCAGCAATGCGGTTTGAGGTCAACCAATAGTCGATTCTCCAGCCTGTGTTGTTGATTTTTGAGGTTTTACTTCGTTGTGCCCACCAAGTGTAGCGTTCTGGGACATCACCATGGACATGGCGGAAGGTATCTGTAAATCCTTTGGCCAAAAGATTTGTAAATCCTTCACGTTCTTCGTCTGTGAAACCTGGTGAACGGCGGTTGCTGGCAGGGTTGGCGAGGTCGATTTCCTTGTGAGCGACATTGTAGTCACCTGTAGCAAGAACAGGCTTTTGCTTGTCTAGTTCAGTCAAGTATTCCGCATATTTGACATCCCAGACTTGACGTTCTTCCAAACGTTTGAGTCCATCACCAGCGTTTGGTGTGTAGACCTGAGTCACGAAAAAGTGATCAAATTCTAGTGTAATGATCCGACCTTCCAAGTCCATGGTCGAAGGAGCTCCGATTTCTGGGAAAGTCACAATGGGAGTAAGTTCTTTTTTATAGAGGAACATGGTTCCAGCATAGCCTTTGCGAGCAGGCTCTTGAGAGGAACGCCAGGTATTTTCGTAGCCAGGGAAGAGCTCCTCAAGGATTTCGAGGTGTTTTTTAGTAGGACCTTTGGCGGATAACTTGGTTTCTTGAATGGCAATGATATCCGCATCCTCAGCAACCAAGGTTTGAAGGACTTCTTGAGAGAGTTTGGCGCGTGCTGAGTCGCTAGTCAATGCAGCGTTTAGCGAGTCGATATTCCATGAAATGAGTTTCATTGTGTTTCCTTTTCTTGACATAATTGATAGTTTTATTATAACAAAATTTTAATGATTTCCTGATCACAATGCCTTGAAAATTCTTATAAAATCCGTTATAATAGCTTGAATTCATTTGGAGAAAGGGAGTTGTTTATGAAATTTTACTCTTATGACTATGTATTGAGTCAGATCAGCCAGCAAAACTGGGTGACCATTGGGATATCTGGCTTGCTCATTCTTCTGACTGGTTTTTTTGTGGCGAAAGCCTATCGGAATAAGCACGATAGCAATAAGCACGATAGCAAATTCCGCGAATTGTCTATTATCTCCATTTTAACTCTGGTGGTAGTGGTCTTGATCAGTATCAGCAATTTTCAATATAGCCAAAGTAATAATGACCAGTTCCAACGCTCACTCCATTTTATTGAAGTCATCTCAAAGGAGTTGGATGTCAAAAAAGAAGATGTCTATGTCAATACTTCAGCGGCCACAGATGGGGCGATTCTGAAAGTTGGAGAGGTTTATTACCGAGCTATCGCAGGCTCTGACCCGGATCGCTATCTATTAGAAAAGATGGATCTATATAAAACAGACGTAGAACTTGTGGAGGTGAACAAATGACAGTAAATTTTATAACCATTTTGATTAAATTAGCTCTTGGCTTGATTTCCTTGGTATTTGTGATCAATGTGACCGGGAAAGGAAACTTAGCACCAAGTTCTGCAGTAGACCAGATACAGAACTATGTTCTGGGGGGAATTATTGGTGGGGTGATTTACAATAGCTCCATTACCATTCTTCAATACATAGTGATTCTCTTGATGTGGACTATTTTGATCTTGCTCTTAAAATGGCTCAATACCAATGTCCGTTTTATGAAGCACTTGATCGATGGCAAACCAACTGTCATTATCAAAAATGGGAAGCTTGATCCGGAAGCTTGTCGATCCAAGGGACTTTCTGCTTCAGATGTTGCCTTGAAATTGCGTTCACAAGGAATTTTCCAATTAAAAGATGTGAAGCGCGCTGTTATTGAACAAAATGGTCAATTGATTATTGTCCGTGCGGGGGATGAAAATCCTAAATATCCGATCATTACGGATGGAGTGGTTCAGCTTGAAATTTTGGAAACAATTGGAAAAAGCGAAGAGTGGTTGCTGGCTGAATTGGAAAAAGAAGGCTATGACAACGTTTTGGATATTTTCATTGCTGAGTATGACAAAGGAAAAATCAATGTTGTGACTTATTAGAAAAAAAGATTGGGCGAGCATGTCCAATCTCAAATTGAAGACAAAATATTCTTAAAAACTTTCCTTAGGTGAGTACGGACGTCAGCGAACTTCTACGAAGTTCCATGACTTAGTTTTGAACCTAAAGTTTCAAAACTCCCGAGTTCCTGAAACAATTGTGTTTCAGGAACTTTTCTCACGGCGGAAAGTTTCGACATATGCTTGAATAAGCTTAAAAATTAAAAATCAATATTTTTTCAACCACCTCACATAAGGTTGTACATGTAAAAAAGTTTGTGTTAATTTCAAGATTGGGCGAGCAGGTCCAATCTTTTTTCTTCATAAAATTCCAGGAAAGGTCTCTTCCTTTTCTTGAGATACTCTTGGAAAAATAGTAAAATGGAAGGTAAGTGTTGATTAGAAAAGAAGGATAGAACATTTCATGAAGAAGAAAATACGGAAGTTTGAGAATCATTCGATCACACGCAGACTCTATCTGCTGTTTAGTTTGATTTGCCTTCTTTTTTTGGTTCTGATTACCCGACTTGGCTATATGCAGATCTCTCACCAAGCCTACTATACGGATAAATTGGCAAAAGCTACCAAAAAGACGGTCAAACAAGGGAGTGTGCGAGGGCAAATTTATGATGCTTCTGGTAAGCCCTTGGTAGAAAATGTGGGAAAACAGGTCCTGACTTTTACACGTGATCGTAAAATGACGGCCCAAGAAATGCGAGAGACAGCTGGGAAACTCTTACAGTATGTGGACGTAGAAAATCCTCAAGTAACCGAACGGCAAGAAGTAGATTACTATCTAGCCAATACCAAGGTCTACCAAGAGGTCGTGGAACACCTGCCTGAGAAAAAGAAATTTGATACCGATGGCAACCGACTGCCAGAAGCCAAGATTTATCAAGCGGCAGTGGATAGTATCGACCCTTCAAAACTCGGCTATACAGATGATGAGAAAAAGATTATTTATCTCTATAGCCAGATGAATGCGGTAGAGAATTTTGCGACGGGAATCATTTCGACGCAAGCACTAGGAGCTGAACAGATTGCGACCATCGCTGCGGACAGTCAGGACCTTCCGGGAATTGCCATCACGACTAGCTGGGACCGCAAGGTTTTGGACACTCCTTTAGCTTCTATTATTGGAAACGTATCGACCGAGCAGGCGGGGCTTCCAGCAGAAGAGGTTGAGGACTATGTCAAAAAAGGTTATGCTCTCAATGACCGGGTTGGTACCTCTTATTTGGAGAAAGAATACGAAAATGTCCTTCAAGGAAAACGCAGTGAAAAAGAAATTCTCCTAGATAAAAATGGCAACATGGAGAAAGTGGTTGACGTTTCAAAAGGGGCCAAAGGAGAAAACCTCAAGCTCTCGATTGATTTGGATTTCCAAAAAGGAGTGGAAGATATCCTTCGCTCCGCCTTTAGCGCAGAGTTGCAAGCTGGAAATGCGACCTACTCCGAAGGTGTCTATGCCGTAGCTCTGGAGCCCGATACAGGGAAGGTCCTTGCCATGGCAGGGATTAAACACCAGGCTGGTAGTCAAGATCTATCAGCAGATGCATTGGGAACAGTGACCAACGTCTTCGTTCCAGGATCCGTGGTCAAAGGAGCGACCTTGACTTCGGGATGGGAAAATGGAGCCATTTCCGGCAATCAGGTGCTGACCGATCAGCCGATTGTTTTTGCAGGATCAGCTCCTATCAATTCTTGGTTTACCCAATACGGTAGTCGTTCCATCAATGCGGTGGAAGCATTGGAATACTCTTCCAATACCTATATGGTCCAAATTGCCCTTAAGATGATGGGGCAACCTTACACCCCAAACATGACCTTACAAGTGGATCAGGTTGAACCGGCTATGAAAAAACTGCGCTCTACTTTTGCAGAGTATGGTCTTGGGACATCAACGGGGATTGACCTTCCCAATGAATCGACCGGTTTTATTCCAAAAGACTACACAGTCGGTAATTATTTGACCAATGCCTTTGGCCAGTTTGACAACTATACACCGATGCAATTGGCCCAGTATGCGGCAACCGTTGCAAATGATGGGAAGAGGGTGAGTCCTCATGTCGTCGAAGGTATCTATGACAATAATGATCAAGGGGGGCTTGGTCAGTTGAAAAAAGCGATCGAAACCAAGGAGCTCAATCAGGTCCATATCTCTGCTGAGGACATGGCTTTGATCAAGCAAGGATTCTACCAGGTTGCCAATGGTACGAGTGGGTTGACGACAGGGAAAACCGTCGGTCAAGGTGCTAGTGTCTCTATTAGTGCCAAGACCGGTACGGCCGAAACCACAGTCGATGGAGGCAAACAAGCCATTAATACCAATGTGGTGGCTTATGCACCGTCAAACAATCCAAAGATTGCAGTAGCAGTGGTTTTTCCACATAATACCAATCTACAAGCGACGGTCAGTCATTCCATTACGCGTGACATTATTAATTTATACAATCAGAAACACCCCATGAATTAGAGAGGAAACTATGCTTTATCCAGCACCTATTGCAAAATTAATTGACAGCTATTCGAAGTTACCAGGAATTGGTATCAAAACAGCGACTCGTCTGGCTTTTTACACCATTGGTATGTCAGATGATGATGTGAATGAATTTGCCAAAAACTTACTGAATGCCAAGCGTGAGCTAGGGTATTGCAGTATTTGTGGCAATTTAACCGATGAAGAAACCTGCGAGATTTGTCGAGATGAAACGCGGGATCCATCCCTCATACTTGTTGTAGAAGATAGCAGGGATGTATCTGCTATGGAAAATATCCAGGAATACCATGGCCGTTACCATGTCTTGCATGGCTTGATCTCGCCCATGAATGGCGTGGGACCCGATGATATCAATCTCAAGAGTTTGATTAGTCGCTTGATGGATGGAACAGTCACAGAGGTCATTGTTGCGACCAATGCGACGGCAGACGGGGAAGCGACATCTATGTATATCTCGCGTGTGCTCAAACCAGCAGGGATCAAAGTGACTCGTTTGGCACGGGGGCTAGCAGTTGGAGCCGATATCGAGTATGCGGACGAAGTGACCTTGCTTCGCGCGATTGAAAATCGGACAGAATTATAAGAGAAGTTCTTTCGAAAGGGCTATCATTGTGGTATACTATCAAGTAAGAAATCAAGGGAACAATTAGGGAGAAACTATGAGTAAACAAGACTTAATCCTGTTGTATGGTGGACGTAGTGCAGAACGTGAAGTATCTGTTCTTTCAGCAGAAAGCGTGATGCGCGCGATTGATTACCAAGCATTTTCGGTTCAAACCTACTTTATTACGCAGTCAGGAGATTTCATCCAGACGCAAGCGTTTGAAGAGAAACCAGCGGATGATGAGAAATTGATGACCAATGAAACAGTGGACTGGTCTAAAAAAGTGGCTCCATCTGGGATTTACAAGGAAGGAGCAGTAGTCTTTCCAGTTCTTCATGGACCAATGGGAGAAGATGGTTCCATTCAAGGCTTCTTAGAAGTCTTGAAGATGCCTTATGTTGGCTGTGGTATCCTAGCTTCCAGTGTTGCGATGGACAAGATCACGACCAAACGGGTCTTGGAGTCTGCAGGAATTCCGCAAGTTCCTTATGTAGCTGTAGTGGAAGGCGATGACGTGGATGAGAAAATTGCTGCAATTAAAGCAACTCTCTCTTATCCTGTCTTTACCAAACCATCTAATATGGGTTCTAGCGTAGGGATTTCAAAATCTGAAAACCAAACAGAGCTTCGGACTGCTCTCGAATTGGCCTTCAAGTACGATAGCCGTGTCTTAGTAGAACAAGGGGTTAATGCGCGTGAGATCGAAGTTGGACTACTTGGAAACTATGATGTGAAGAGCACCTTGCCAGGTGAAGTTGTGAAAGATGTGGCCTTCTATGATTATGATGCCAAATACATCGACAACAAAATTACCATGGCGATTCCAGCTCAATTGGACCCTGAGGTTGTGAAAACTATGCGGACCAACGCAGAAAAAGCCTTTCGTGCGATCGGTGGTCTAGGTTTAGCGCGTTGTGATTTCTTCTATACCGATAAAGGAGAGATCTTCTTAAACGAACTCAATACCATGCCAGGATTTACCCAATGGTCTATGTATCCCTTGCTTTGGGACAATATGGGACTCAACTATACAGATTTGATCACCAAGTTAGTAGAGCTTGGAAAAGAAGTCTTCCAAAAACACGAAGCGCATTTGTTGTAAGAAAAGAGAGAGTGGGACAGAAATCGGTAATTCGT
>NZ_KV807489.1:347551-378939 GCF_001812015.1 Streptococcus sp. HMSC073D05 | reverse complement strand
GCCCACTCAACCACTGCGTCTTGCTCGACAATCCTAAAACAATCAAGAGGTTAGGACTTCTGTCCCAGCCACTTTTTTTGTGGTCTAGAATATGGTATAATGAGAAGAATTTGATAGGAGCGTCCAAATTTTTGAAGACGCTACGGAGAACTGAGGAGTCGGATATGAATCTCACATTACATGAAGTTGCTCATCTAGTACATGCAAAAAATGATATCAGCCAATTTGAAGATGTGGCCCTCGTCAAGCCTGAATTTGACAGCCGTTTGATTGGGCCTGGAGACCTGTTTGTTCCTTTAAAGGGAGCGCGTGATGGTCATGACTTTATTGAGACTGCTTTTGAAAACGGAGCCGTAGCCACTTTTTCAGAGAAAGTGGTAGAAGGGCATCCTTATATTTTGGTAGAAGATGTGTTGAGTGCTTTCCAAACCCTGGCTGCTGCCTATCTTCAAAAGACAAAAGTGGATGTTTTTGCAGTGACGGGGTCAAATGGTAAAACCACCACAAAAGATATGTTGGCACAGCTTTTGTCCACCACCTACCTGACCTATAAAACACAGGGAAACTATAATAACGAAATTGGTCTTCCTTATACGGTTTTGCATATGCCAGAAGGGACAGACAAACTCGTCCTTGAAATGGGGCAAGACCATCTAGGAGATATCCATCTCTTGTCAGAACTGGCGCATCCAAAAGCTGCTATTGTCACCTTGATTGGGGAAGCCCATTTGGAATTCTTTAAAGATCGAAGTGAGATCGCAAAAGGAAAACTCCAGATTGCGGATGGCATGCCAGAAGGCGGTCTTCTGGTAGTTCCAGCTGATCTGATCGTCAATGCCTACCTCCCTGAAAATCAAAAAGTGGTCCGCTTTGGTCCAGACGAGGAGATTTTTATTACCGAGTTAATCGAGCGAAAGGACAGCTTAACTTTCCGAGCGAATTTCTTAGAAGAAGCGATTGATCTTCCGGTAACAGGAAAATACAATGCGACCAATGCCATGATTGCAGCTTATGTTGCCTTGAAAGAAGGAGTGAGTGAAGCTGCGATTCGTGACAGTTTTGAAACCTTGCAATTGACGCGCAACCGGACAGAATGGAAGAAGGCCAGTAACGGAGCGGATATCCTATCCGATGTCTACAATGCTAATCCGACGGCTATGCGCCTAATCTTAGAAACTTTCTCGACTATTCCTGCTAATCCAAATGGTCGAAAATTAGCCGTCCTGGCAGATATGAAAGAACTAGGGGAGCAATCTGTAGATCTGCACAACCAAATGATTCTCAGCCTCTCGCCAGATGTCTTGGATACGGTTATTTTCTACGGCCAAGACATTGCGGGATTGGCTCAGTTAGCGAGTCAGATGTTCCCACTCGGACATGTCTATTATTTCAAGAAGACAGCTGAGGAAGATCAGTTTGAGGACATGGTCAAACAAGTCAAGGAAAGCTTGAAAGAGCAAGACCAAATCCTTATCAAGGGAAGCAATTCCATGAATCTAGCCAAATTAGTAGAGGAATTGGAGAATGGCGAGTAATAATGTACTGAAGGACATTCAGCGCTTGATTTCAATCACCAATACAGGTTTAGCATTCTCAAAAGATCCATTTGATCAAGAGCGCTACCAGGATATTCGTGAAATTTTACAGGATCTTGTGAAAGAAACGACTGATCTGAATTCACAAGAATTATCGGATTTGTTTCGACCGACAAACTATTATGACACCCCCTTAATTGATGTTAGGGCTTGGATTGTCAAAGATAGAAAACTTTGTCTGGTGAAAGGTCAGGGAGAAGAGACCTGGGCCTTGCCGGGTGGCTTTGGTGAGGTTGGCTATTCTCCTAAAGAAAATATTTTAAAGGAAATCCAAGAAGAAACGGGCTATGTAGCACGTGTCAATCGCTTGTTGGCAGTATTTGATACCAATCGCTACCAATTGCAAAGCCGCCAATATGTGAAATTGGTATTTGAATGTGAATTGCTGGATGGAAGTTTTCAACAGAATCAGGAAATTTCCGATCTTGCCTTTTTTGAGAGAGAGAAGATGCCTGCTCTTTCTACCAAGCGCAATACAGAAGAACAATTGAATTTCCTTTGGGAGGTTTATGATGGGAAACGAGATTTGTATTGTGATTAAAAACGATCTATAAATTAAAGGGATATAAACATGACACTTTGGGATTTGTTGTTTACGAACCAAAAATCAGCCCCGCCTGAGTTTGGACTCTGGTATTTCATTTTGCCAGCTTCTTTGTTGGTGGTTGGCTACTTTTCTATTAAATATGCGCAGTCGAAAAGCTACCAACGCTTTTGGTACTGGGCACAATTGATTCAAGTCTTGACTATCAATGCTTGGTATATTCTCGCCCACATGCCTTTGACAGATAATTTGCCTTTTTATCATTGTCGCTTGGCCATGCTTGCAATCCTCTTTGCCCCGAGAGGAACCTATATCAAGCAATATTTTGCTCTCTTGGGAGTTTTGGGATCGATTGCGGCCTTGGTTTATCCGGCCTTTGACCCCTTCCCATTCCCCCATATTACTGTGCTCAATCTGATTTTTAGTCACTGGGCCTTGTTTGCCAATAGTTTGATTTACCTGCAAGATTTTTATCAGTCGGAAAAGCAAGACAGCCTACGAATTGTTAAGATCACCTTTGGCATGAATGCCGTCATCTTTTTGGTCAACCTTTTGACCAGTGGAGATTACGGCTTCTTAAAGCGTCCACCAATCATTGGAGACCACGGTGCTCTCTTGAACTACCTCTTGGTCAGCATTGTGATGGTGGCAGGTATTTGCTTGGTCAATCAACGCTATAAATACAAATACAAGATGGTCGAAGAGAGTATAGTTTCGCGTTCAGAATAAAAAGAGCAGATAAGGGAAAGAAATCATGACACTTTGGGACCTATTTTTCACCAGTCAACCAACGGCCCCTCCTCAATTAGGAGTCTGGTATTTCTTATTGCCGACTTCATTGGTAGTAGTGGGAGTTCTGTCCATTCGATTTGCTCACTCTAAAGCCTACCAAAACTTTTGGTATTGGGGGCAGTTGATCCAGTTGCTCATTATCAATGCTTGGTATCTAGCAGCTCGCTTGCCTTTTTCAGAGAGTCTTCCTTTCTATCATAGCCGGATGGCCATGTGGATTATCCTTTTGGCCCCCAAGGGAAGCTTCAAGCAATATTTTGCCCTCGTGGGAGTCTTTGGCTCCATTATGGCCTTGCTTCATCCTGTTTTTTATCCCTATCCTTTTCCTCACGTATCCTCGATCAACAATGTCTTTGGTCACTGGGCTCTCCTGGCCAACTGTTTGATCTATCTGGTTCAATCCTACCAGGTGGAAGAAGGGGCTGTTTGGAAAATCTGTCAGATGACGTTTGGGGTCAATGCCATTATTCAGCTTGCGAATCTCGCAACGGGTGGAAACTACGGCTTTATGCGTCGCCCTCCTGTGATCGGTGACCATGGCCTTGTGCTCAACTATTTGATCGTGACAGTTCTCATGACGGGGACACTGATTTTCATCAATACGATCGTTCAGTACAGTAAGAAAAGAAGAATACCTAAATCTGTTTAAATAAGGAGATTTTATGCATCATTTTTTCACTACAGAATCAACAGCACCACCAGCAATCTCAGTAACTTGGTATAGTGTGATGGTCTTGTTCGTTGTGACAGCGATTATGATGTCACTTCGCTATTATCAGAATGAGCAATTTCGCAAATGTTTTCAATACTTACAGGGCTTCCAGTTAATTTGCTTGTATCTTTGGTATTTTGCCTACCACATTCCATGGTCCAATAGCTTACCTTTTTACCATTGCCGCTTGGCCATGTTTGCGGTCTTGTTTTTACCAGACCGATGGAAAAGCAAACAGTTCTTTGCCTTGATGGGAGTGAGTGGAGCCATCTTTGCTTTGGGCTATCCAGTCTTTGATCCCTACACTTTCCCTCATATTACGAGTTTTTCTTTCCTCCTCGGACATTACTGTCTCCTCATCAATTCCTTGATTTATCTTTTGAGATGGTATGATCGAAACCAATTAAAAAATAGTCAGATTGTTCTCTATACCTTTGCCTTAGATTTATTCCTGGTTGGAGTCAATCAATTGACGGGAGGAAATTACGGCTTGATGGCCCGCCCTCCGATTATGAGAGGGGATAAGGTGTGGCTCAACTATCTGGTTGTATCCAGTATTTTAGCCCTTGCTTTATTACTCTTTAATCAGTTCTTCAGTCGCAGAAGTGAGCGAGTGAAAGTGAGAAAATAAATATGATTGAATTAGACTAGAATCTACGGATTTTAGTCTTTCTTTTTGCTCTCAAAGAAGAATCATCGTTGAAAAAAGTGCCTATTTTCGCTATAATAGGACAGATAGAGAAATTGAGGAGAGATCCGATGTAGAGATGAATTTGTAAATTTATCAAAAAATAAGAAGAGAAAGAATTAGGAACATGAACGTACAAGAAGAAATTAAAAAACGCCGTACCTTTGCCATCATCTCCCACCCGGATGCTGGTAAAACGACGATTACTGAGCAGTTGCTCTACTTTGGGGGAGAGATTCGGGAAGCCGGTACTGTCAAAGGGAAGAAAACAGGAAACTTTGCTAAATCCGACTGGATGGACATTGAGAAACAACGTGGGATTTCCGTAACCTCATCTGTCATGCAGTTTGACTACGATGGTAAACGCGTTAATATCCTTGATACCCCAGGGCACGAGGACTTCTCAGAAGATACTTACCGGACCTTGATGGCGGTGGATGCGGCGGTTATGGTTGTAGACTCTGCCAAGGGTATCGAGGCCCAAACCAAGAAATTGTTTGAGGTTGTGAAACACCGAGGCATTCCAGTCTTTACCTTTATGAACAAGCTGGACCGTGATGGACGTGAGCCACTGGACCTCTTGCAAGAATTGGAAGAAGTCTTGGGCATCGCCAGTTACCCAATGAACTGGCCGATCGGGATGGGGAAAGCCTTTGAGGGGCTTTACGACCTCTATAATCAACGCTTGGAACTCTACAAAGGGGATGAACGCTTTGCGAGTCTAGAAGATGGAGACAAGCTCTTTGCTAACAATCCATTCTACGAGCAGGTGAAAGACGATATCGAACTTTTGCAAGAAGCTGGAAATGAATTCTCAGAAGAAGCCATCCTTGCGGGTGAATTAACACCAGTCTTCTTTGGATCCGCTTTGACGAACTTTGGGGTGCAGACTTTCTTAGAAACCTTCTTGAAGTTTGCTCCAGAACCACATGGCCACAAGAAGACAGATGGAGAGCTTGTCGACCCTTATGATAAGGATTTCTCAGGATTTGTCTTTAAAATCCAAGCCAACATGGACCCTCGTCACCGTGACCGGATTGCCTTTGTTCGAATTGTATCGGGCGAGTTTGAGCGGGGCATGAGCGTTAACCTGCCTCGTACTGGTAAGGGGGCTAAGCTATCAAATGTCACTCAGTTTATGGCCGAAAGCCGTGAAAATGTCAGCAATGCCGTAGCAGGAGACATCATCGGGGTTTACGATACTGGTACTTATCAGGTTGGAGATACGCTGACAGTTGGTAAAAATAAGTTCGAATTTGAACCACTGCCAACCTTTACGCCTGAAATCTTCATGAAGGTATCTGCTAAGAATGTCATGAAGCAAAAATCCTTCCACAAGGGGATTGAGCAATTGGTGCAAGAAGGAGCTATCCAGCTTTATACCAACTACCAAACAGGTGAATACATGCTAGGTGCTGTTGGGCAACTCCAGTTTGAAGTCTTCAAGCACCGCATGGAAAATGAATACAATGCCGAAGTGGTCATGAGCCCAATGGGTAAAAAGACCGTTCGTTGGATCAAACCAGAAGATTTAGATGAGCGTATGTCTTCAAGTCGAAACATCTTGGCCAAAGACCGTTTTGACCAGCCTGTCTTCCTCTTTGAAAACGACTTTGCCCTCCGTTGGTTTGCGGACAAGTATCCAGACGTTGAGTTGGAAGAAAAGATGGGATAAGGAAAGTTTTCAAAACCGATCCATGACAATAGAAATAAGAAAACGGAATCTTGTCCGTTTTCGCTTATAAAGGAGAAATGATGGGATTATTAAGTGGTTTGATGGGCAATGCCTCTCAAAAAAATGTTGACAAAGTAGAAAGAGATCTGGAAGATATTTTGGTGCCTGGAGAGCAAGTCACTCTCGCTTTTAGCCTGATTCGTGATTTGATCGTCTTTACCGAGTTTCGTTTGATCTTGGTGGATAAGCAAGGAGTAACAGGAAAGAAAACTTCCTACAAATCCCTTCCTTATCGCTCCATCTCTCGATTTTCAGTAGAAACTTCCGGTCATTTTGATTTGGATGCTGAATTAAAAATCTGGGTCTCTTCAGCAGTGGAACCTTCAGAAGTTTTACAATTCAAGAGTGACAACAGTGTCATTGAAATCCAGCAAGCATTAGCCAGTGCGGTCTTTAAATAAAAAATCATGTTGATAGAGAACAGTTGAGAAAGGAGACGGAATGTTTATCGATAAACAATTGGGTCAAGATCGGAAATGGATCAATATCGACTCGGATTTGATTGCTGAAAATTCATATCTTTATAAAAAATACGATATTGACAAAGAAACCATTGAGTACGCGATGGATAAGAACGAACGTGCCCATATGGATTACAATCGAGAAAACGGAACGATCACCTTTATCTATAATGTATTGGATTTAGAAAAGGACAAGGAATATTACGAAACCATACCCATGACCTTTATCGTTCAAGATACGCGACTCGTGACCATCAGTAATCAGGACAATGCCTATATCATTGAACAAATGGTTCGCTATTTGGAAAGCCATGGGGAGCTGTCGATCTATAAGTTGCTTTTTGCAGGTCTTGAAATGATCAGTAATGCTTATTATCCGATTATTGATCGCTTAGATAAGCACAAAGATGAACTCAATCGTTTGCTTCGAAAGACAACGACGACCAAGAATCTTTATGCCCTGTCTGACCTTGAGACCGGTATGGTGTATCTGGTCGCGGCAGCCAAGCAAAATCGGATGTTGCTAGAACATATCAAAGCGCATGCCATTTATCGCAGGATGAATGATGTTGAAAAAGAGCAGTTTGATGATGCCATGATCGAAGCGCGTCAGTTGGTTTCGATGACTGAGTTGATTTCGAATGTCTTACAGCAGTTGTCTGGATCATACAACAATATCCTAAACAACAACTTGAATGATAACTTGACCACCCTAACCATCTTTGAAGCCTTGTTGGCGGTCTTAGCCGTTATCACCGGTTTCTTTGGAATGAATATTCCTCTTCCGATGACAGAGGATCCCAATGCTTGGATTTATGTATCCCTATGTAGCTTTATATTATGGCTCATTTTGGCAAAGGTCATGCGGTGGATTGTGAAAAAAAGATAAAAAAAGAGGCTTGGAGAAATCCGAGCCTCTTCGTATCTAGAATAATCTGAGAAATAGGAACCATCTAGACACCTGCCCTCCTCTCCAAAGAAGGGGCAGTGTGAATAGTTCATCGACTGTACAAAATCTTCTTGGAAATAGTAGGAGTAGATTTAATAGTACTGAGTGGTTCTAAATAAATCAGAACTTAGAATAAATCGTTGAATCAGATAAAATGATCCTATTTCTTTATACAGAAATATTTTAGATACTAACTGTATTATACATATTTATTTGTAAAAACGCAAGATAAGAGTTACCAAAAAATAAAAGTTTTCCGATTTTTTTATACTCCTATGATGAAGTATATGAAATGGTCGCAAGAAGAAAACCAGTCCTTGCTTGGTTTAGGAGCGCTTTTATAATTTTAAGCTATCTAAGATTTTTTCCTAAAAAATAAAATTAGTCTCCTGTGACTATCATTTACCTCTTCATTGTGTTATACTAGATAAGTTGCAAACTTGTATGAGAGAAATGCTAGGGAGGCAGAACAGATGGAAGGATTCTGTTCGAAAGAAGACTCCCGCAAGTAGGATCTTGTGGCCTATTTGTTTGAAAAACGATACTAGCCAACAACATCCGTTAGGACGCAAAACATTTTTCTCTAAAGAAATTGTAGTCTTAAACAGACGGACTAGTTTTTCTTTAGATGAGTCTTGCGACAGGTGACCGGGAAGGTGACTTCCTATGCAATCAGTGCGTTTTCGCATTGAAAGAAGTGTGATAAAGTGGCTTCGCACCACTTTTTAGAAAGAAGAAAGAATTGAAATTCAATGAATTTAACTTATCTGCTGCATTATTAGCAGAAATCGAAAAAGCTGGCTTTGTAGAAGCAAGCCCTATCCAAGAACAAACTATTCCTTTGGCCCTTGAAGGAAAAGATGTCATCGGCCAAGCGCAAACAGGGACCGGTAAAACGGCTGCTTTTGGTCTTCCAACTTTGGAGAAGATTGATGTCGATAATACTGTGATCCAAGCTCTTGTTATTGCCCCAACGCGTGAGTTGGCGGTTCAAAGTCAGGAAGAACTCTTCCGTTTTGGACGCAGCAAGGGTGTTAAAGTCCGCTCTGTCTATGGTGGATCAAGCATTGAAAAGCAAATCAAAGCCTTGAAGTCAGGTGCTCATATCGTTGTGGGAACCCCTGGACGCTTGCTAGATTTGATCAAGCGCAAGGCCTTGAAACTTAATCATATTGAAACCTTGATCTTGGACGAAGCAGATGAAATGCTCAACATGGGCTTTTTGGAAGATATCGAAGCTATCATTAGCCGTGTTCCAGAAACACGTCAAACTCTTCTCTTTTCAGCAACGATGCCAGAAGCCATCAAACGCATTGGTGTTCAGTTTATGAAAGAACCCGAACACGTTAAGATTGCGGCCAAAGAATTGACAACTGATTTGGTCGATCAATACTATATTCGTGTCAAAGAAGGCGAAAAATTTGATACCATGACTCGATTGATGGATGTCGAGCAACCTGAACTTGCCATCGTCTTTGGTCGGACCAAACGCCGGGTCGATGAATTGACTCGTGGCTTGAAGATTCGTGGTTTCCGGGCAGAAGGAATTCACGGAGATTTGGATCAAAACAAACGCCTCCGAGTGCTTCGTGACTTTAAAAATGGGAACTTGGACGTCTTGGTAGCAACAGACGTTGCGGCACGTGGCTTGGATATTTCAGGTGTTACCCATGTCTACAACTACGATATTCCACAAGATCCAGAAAGCTATGTTCACCGGATCGGACGGACAGGTCGTGCTGGGAAAACAGGGCAATCCATTACCTTTGTATCGCCAAATGAAATGGGCTATTTGCAAATCATTGAGAACTTGACTAAAAAGCGGATGAAGGGAATGAAACCTGCAACAGCGGAAGAAGCCTTCCAAGCTAAAAAACAAGTAGCACTGAAGAAAATTGAGCGAGACTTTGAAGATGAAAAAATCCGGACCAACTTTGAGAAGTTTGGCAAGGATGCTCGCAAATTGGCTGCAGAATTCACTCCTGAAGAATTGGCCATGTATATTTTGAGCTTGACCGTTCAAGATCCAGACAGCCTTCCAGAAGTTGAAATTGCGCGTGAAAAACCATTGCCATTTAAACCATCTGGTGGTGGCTTTGGTGGAAAAGGCAAAGGTGGCCGTGGAAATGGTCGTCGTGGAGACCAACGCCGTGACCGAAATCGCAGAGATGACCGTGAAGGTGGACGCCGTGATTTCAAACGCAAGTCCAATAAAAATAGCCGAGACTTTGAAGGCAAAGGCAACAAACGTCCTCATCGTACTTCCAATGAAAAGAAAAATGGATTTGTTATCCGCAACAAAGGGGATAAATAAGCCCTAAGAACGGTCTAGCAATAGGCCGTTTTTATATGAAAATCAAAAATACAAGGGTTAACTAGCTGTTAACCCTTGTATATTTATAAGGAGACCTAAATGATAACTGACTCTTTTAGAAAAATGTATCATGATAAGGAGCATCCAAAAAAGTCAGACAACAGAAAGAATGAATTCCTAAAATGGAATATTTCTGTTAACATATTAAGTCTACAATTATTTCTAAGCTTTGTCAAGAATTTTTTCTTATTTTTTTAAAAATTTTTGACTAGAAAAATAAAAATTGACAATCTTTTCTAAAAGGTTATAATGAATATAATAACTATACTAATTATAAAGAGGTGTCGCCCATGGTGATTGCATTAAAAAATGATGATCTAGAAGTACAATGTAAGACATTTGGTGGGGAATTGAGCTCCATTCGAAGTAAGGAAGGCATAGAATATCTCTGGCAGGGGGACCCAGAGTATTGGTCAGGACAAGCGCCGGTTCTGTTTCCGATTTGCGGGAGTGTTCGTAATGGCCAAGTGCAGTATCATCTAAAAGATGGAGTGAAGACAGGCCAGCTTCCAAGACACGGCCTCATTCGCAAAAGAGAGTTTGAACTAAAAGAACAAACAGACCATCGTCTTGTCTTTGAAATTACCTCTAACGACGAAAGCTTACAAAATTATCCCTACCATTTTCGAGTGGAAATCGCTTATGAATTGAAAGGAAAAGAAATCACTATCACCTATCGCGTGCAAAATCTAGAGTCAGATCAAGTCATGCCTTATTTCATTGGAGGGCATCCAGCCTTTCGTTGTCCCCTTTTAGCAGATGAAGACTATGAAGACTACGAGTTGATTTTTGAAAAAGAAGAAAGCTGTAGCGTTCCTCTCTTGTTCACAGAAACCGGTTTGGTTGATCGCCTGCAGCGGACGCCATTTTTAGACCATAGTCGTAGCCTACCTTTGCGCCATGAACTATTTGAAAAAGACGCCATTATTTTAGATCAATTAGCTTCTAAATCTGTGCAGCTCCTCTCGAAAAAATCTGGTAAAGGTTTGGAATTTGCCTTTGCAGATTTTGAGAATCTCGTCCTTTGGTCTACCAATAACAAGGGTCCTTTCATTGCCTTGGAGCCTTGGACGGGTATTTCCACATCTGCAGAAGAGGGCGATTTCTTCGAAGATAAAAAAGGTGTGATCCAGTTGGCTCCCCAAGAGACACGGAGTCACCAGTACCGTATCACCATTTTGTAAATGAAAAACCGTTGGACTATGGAGTTCGACGGTTCTTTTTGATATAGTTTAGCTTTGCTTGGCGCGATTTCTTTTTAAAGAGAGCCTCGGCAGACATAGCAGAGGGTTTATCTGGATAGGATTCTTGGTAAAGAAGTTTAACAGGGAGACGAGCCCGTGTGTATTTGGCGCCTTTTCCAGCATTGTGAGTCTTTAGGCGTTTTTCGACATCCGTGGTGTAGCCAGTGTAGAGGGAGCCATCCGCACACTCTAGGACATACATGTAAGCTTTAGTTTCCATAGTAGATCTCATGAATCTCGTCTGTATAGCTGCCGTCTTCATTGTGAATAAAGAGGGGAGGCAGAATTTTTAAACCATCCAGTGAGCCATCCTTGATCGCCTCAATCAACAACATATTCGCCTCTTTGGTCACTTTTGGATAGACAAACTGGATCCGTTTAGGTGCAAGATTGTATCGTTTCATAGTTTCGATGATATCTAAAAAGCGATCTGGACGATGGACCATCGCTAAGCGACCATTTGATTTGAGAACCCGCTGAGCCACATGGCAAATCTCATCTAAATTGGTGGTAATTTCATGCCGAGCTAAGAGGTAGTGTTCACTCTCATTGAGATTGGAATGCTCATCCACCTTGAAATAAGGAGGATTGCAGAGGATGATATCCACCTTACTGCCCTTGATATGTTGGGGTAAATGCTTGAGGTCATCTGTGATCATGGACATTTGCTGGTTCAAGCCATTGAGAGCAATGGAGCGGGTTGCCATATCCGCTAGACGTTCCTGTATTTCGACACCAATGATCTGGGCCTCTGTACGAGTACTCGCAAAAAGTCCCACGGCCCCATTTCCAGCGCAGAGATCTACGATCAAGCCCCGCTTGGGCAATTTTGGAAAGCGCGAGAGCAGGACGCTATCCACGGAATAACTAAAGACTTCCCGATTTTGTATAATTTTCACATCACTTGAAAAGAGTTGATTGACGCGCTCGCCGTCTTTTAATTCGATATCTGTCATGGCTCTATTATAGCATGAAAAGAGGCCTGGGGAAAGATCGATAAAACATAAAAAGAGGCTGGAACAAAAGTCCTGGCCTCTCAATTGTTTTTGGACTGTCGAGCAAGACGCAGTGGTTGAGTGGGATATACTACGCTGATTTCATCAGCTTTTACAGCCCTACTCAACTGTGCGGAGGTGGGACAACGAAATCGAATACTAACGAATTACCGATTTCTGTCCCACTCTCTTTTTTTAATCAAATTCATATTTTTGGAGAATTGTAGTGAGGATAAAGACTCCTGTAAAGATGGCCATCAATGCCAGATAAACTGGGAAAGTAGTGGCTGTAAGGAGGGAAATCTCGATCAAGTTTTTCAACACGACCGCAGATGCGTAGAATCCTACTACAGAGAAGACGATGAGAAGCGCACGCCAGATATTTAGTGGCAGGCAAGCACGGATAACGGATAGGAAACCGATGGATCCAAGTAAGTAGTAGGATACAGTAGACATATCGGCTACAGACCAACCATGGCTTGCTCCCCAAAGGCGAATAAACAAGACACTAAAGACGACCATCAAGGCGCTTGGTAAGGCTAACAGAAGGGAACGTCTCAAGAAGTGTTTTTCAACCGGTTTGATATTGCGTTCAAAGGTCAACACAAATGGTGGGAATCCTTCGACGAATTGGTCAATCAGGGTGATTTGAATAGGGATGAAAGGGAAAATCAGCAAATAGTTGACGTTAAAGAAGAGAGCACTGGCAATACAGATGATAGCCAAGAGGAAGGAATAGATCGTTTTGATAAAGAAGATTGGAGCGATTCGTCCAATGTTATTCACCACACGACGGCCTTCAAAAAGAATTTCTGGAACGTCATTAAAGTCAGAGTTCAAAAGAACAATATTGGCAATTTGACGGGTTGCTGGATCTCCCTCTGCCATCACGATGGAGCAGTCTGCCTCGCGAAGAGCAAGGATATCATTGACCCCATCTCCTGTCATAGCAGTTGTCCGACCAGCTGCTTTCAAGGTTTGGATGAGCAGTTTTTTCTGGTGAGGAGACACGCGCCCAAAGATAGCTGTTTCTTCTGCTTGATCCACTAATTGGTCATCAGAAATTTTTGAACAATCGATGTAGTTCTCATAATTTTTGAAGCCAGCTTGTTGAGCGATATAAGAGACTGTCACAGGGTTGTCACCGGAGATGATTTTGAGATCCACTCCTTGAGAGCGCAAATACTCAAGAGTATCTGAAGCCCCTTCACGAATGGGGTCTGTAATCTCAATAACTGCAATCCCTTCAAGATTTTCAGGCAGTTTCAATTCCTGCATGCTGATCAGTTCTGAACTGTGAGCCAAGACGAGCACGCGCGATCCACGAGCTTGTGCTTCGACGACAGCAGCTGGATTTTCTTTAAGGAGCATTTCAGGAGCACCGAGAAAGACAGTTCCAAGGTTAGATAGGTGCATGGCTCCCCATTTCCGATCACTTGAGAAAGGAATAATGTTTTCCGAAGTATAAGCATGCTCCAACTCCCCATAAGCCTTGCGAATAGCTTGAGCAGTAGGATTGGTGTCCTCGCTATATTGCATGTAAGCAGAGAGAATGACCTGGATCGTCTGTTCCGAAAAATGATCAGATAAGCTATGGAGAGATTCGACTGTCATCTTCCCTTGAGTGATGGTACCGGTCTTATCTAGACACAAGGTATCCACACGCGCTAGGGTTTCTACTGAGTACATTTCTTGGACAAGAACCTTGCGCATACCGAGCTTAATAACCGCTGTCAAAAGAGACGTAACTGTCAGTAAAGCGATTCCCTTTGGCAACATTCCCAAGAGAGCTGTTGAAGAATTCACGACAGAATCTTTGATTGGCAGCATCTTGATCAACAATGCTTCAAAGAAGAGTGCAAGGCCAAATGGGATGATAATTTTACCAGTGAAACTAGAAATTTTCGCTAAATTATAGAGAATACGCGAATTGATAGGCTTCAAGGTTTTGGCTTCCATCATCAGTTTGTTGGCATAGTTGTTTGCTCCAACTCGCTTGACACGGGCATAGACTTGACCACTGGCAATATAACTACCAGAAAGAAGTTCATCGCCAACTTCTTTTAAGACCAGATCACTCTCACCAGTCAGCATAGCTTCATTGGCTTCTGCGATACCGGACATGACTTCAGCATCACTAGGGATCTGCTCACCCGAAGACAAGAGCATTACATCACCCAGAACGAGCTTTTCGGGTGGAATCGCATCTTTTTCCCCGTCTCGAATGACAGTCACTAGCTCACGACTCATGAGGTTGAGCTTATCAATCATCCGCTTGGCGCGCATCTCGGTCATGATTCCTGTAATGGCATTGAAGCAAATGACTGCAAAAAAGATCATATTGCTCCAGGCCTGTACAGCAGCCAAGGCCACAGCAATCACAAAGTTTAAGGTATTAAACAAGGTGAAGACGTTGCGCTTGATGATTTGCCAGGTGCTGGTACTTGTATTCGTTGTAAAATCATTGGTTTGTCCGCGATCCATTTTCTTGCGGACTTCACTGAGGGACAAGCCCTTTAAATCAATAGTTTCCATAGACAATATGATATCATTTTTTTGAGAAAAAGACTATCTAGAATCGGTCCGCTGAGACAATTTTTATCTAAAAAAGGTTTGCGGTCAAAATCAGGATACGGTATAATAAGAAAGAACCTTTTACAGGATGGAATATCTTGTAGAGAAACGAATGAAATGGATTTGAGGAACAACTATGTTTTATACCTATTTACGTGGCCTTGTTGCCTTTATTCTGTGGGTTTTAAATGGGAATGCCCATTACCATCATAAGGACAATATTCCAGATCGAAAAGAGAACTACATCTTGGTATCCCCTCACCGAACTTGGTGGGATCCAGTCTATATGGCCTTTGCAACCAAGCCAAAGCAATTTATCTTTATGGCGAAAAAAGAACTCTTTACCAATCGTATTTTTGGCTGGTGGATTCGCATGTGTGGGGCTTTTCCAATCGACCGTGAAAATCCGGGAGCAGAAGCCATTAAGTATCCTGTCAATATGCTGAAAAAGAGCAACCGTTCTTTGATTATGTTCCCAAGTGGAAGTCGTCATTCTCAAGACGTCAAAGGCGGTGTTGCCATCATTGCCAAAATGGCGAAGGTCCGTATCATGCCAGTGACTTATACTGGTCCAAGAGACTTGAAAGGGTTGTCAACGGGTGAACGCATTGATATGAACTTTGGACATCCCATTGATATTTCGGATATTAAAAAGATGAATGACGAAGGAGTGGCAGAAGTTGCCCGCCGTATCCAGGAGGAATTTGATCGCTTGGATGCGGAAGCACAAGCGATCAACACCCCAACAAAACCTTTTATCTTGATTCGTTTGTTAAAAATCCTTTTGATTCCTCTTGTCTTAGTAGTGGGCATCTTGACCTTGCTCTTTAGTTACCTGGCAAGCTTTGTATGGGATCCAGACAAACATCGGAAAAACAAGTAAAAAAACTGAGAGTCTTTCTCAGTTTTTTTTATTTTTACGAATAATAAAAGTGAGAGGAGGTTTCTTATGGAGGATATCATCGAAAAAATCAAAGAATATAAGCTCTTTTTGGCTCTTACAGCTATCGGACTCTTACTTGGAGGGTATTTTCTTTTTCATCGACCTCAGTCAAGTGCATCCACCATACCGGATCTTTATCAGGCTTCGAGTTCAACTTCGAGCAAAGAAAAGGTGCAGACCACTAGTTCCAAAGAAGAAAAGACGACGACTTCTGTGTCTGATGCACCCGAGATCATTACGGTCGATGTCAAAGGAGCCGTCAAACAACCAGGTGTCTATGAGTTGCGCTCCAATAGCAGAGTCCACGATGCTATTTATAAGGCAGGCGGGATGACAGCAGATGCCAATAGCCAATCGGTCAACTTGGCGCAAAAACTCACCGATGAAGCAGTGATCTATGTTGCTAAAGAAGGGGAGGATGTTCCAGCACTTGGGAGTTCAGAAAGTCCTGCAACTTCGTCAGCACCAGCAGAAAAAACAGGCAAGGTCCATTTAAATCGAGCGACCGAATCAGAGCTCCAGACAGTATCAGGCATTGGACAGAAACGTGCCCAGGACATTATCGCCTATCGCGAGGCAAATGGTCCTTTTCGATCAGTGGATGATCTGAAGAATGTTTCAGGAATCGGAGAGAAAACACTGGAGAAACTAAGAGATGCTTTCACGGTGGATTAAAGACCTTCCATTTTCTCTTGTCCATCTCGCCTTTTTGCTCCTATGGCTGTATTTTAGTATCTATCAACCATCTTGGCTTTCGATCAGCGGTCTAGTAGTAGTGGGAGTTTTAGCGGTTCATCACTATAAAGGGGAGCGCTCAAGTTTGCTAGGGCTTGCTTTAGCAACCCTTTGTTTTGCGGCCTTCTTTGTCTTTCGGCGACTACAGGATCATCCAGTACAAGCAGAAAGTCAGCCCCCATCCCACTTACGCCTGATTCCAGATACCATCAAGATCAATGGGGACGCCCTGTCTTTTCGTGCTAAAAATCAGGGAAGGACCTACCAAGTCTTCTACACTTTAAAATCAGAAAAAGAAAAACAGCAGTGGCAAAGTCAAACCCACTTGCTGGAGTTGACATATAAAGGTGTTATAGAGGAACCAGAAGGGCAGCGAAATTTTAGAGGATTTGACTATCGGTCTTATTTGCAAACACAGGGCATTCACTATCAAATAAAAATTGAAGCGATCCAATCCGCACTTCCCATCCAAACGTGGAATGTTTTTGACTGGCTATCTAAATGGAGGCGCCAAGCTATTGTTTGGAGCAAGGAGCACTTTCCGCAACCGATGAACCAGTATATGACCGGCCTTCTTTTTGGCTATTTAGATACGGATTTTGAAGAGATGGATCAGCTTTACACGAGTTTGGGAATCATCCATTTATTCGCCTTATCTGGGATGCAGGTCGGCTTTTTCATTAATGGGATCCGGAAAGCTCTCTTACGTCTAGGAATCTTGCAAGAGACAGTCGATATCTGGATGGTTCCAATTTCTTTGGTCTATGCTGGCTTGACAGGTTTTTCAGTTTCAGTGGTTCGTAGTCTCTTGCAGAAGATCCTCTCTCAAAAGGGGATCCGAGGGATGGAGAATATGGCGATGACCTTGATGATCTTAATGGTGCTCATGCCCAAGTTTCTTCTGACAGCTGGAGGGGTCTTGAGTTGTGCCTACGCCTTTATTTTGACCTTGGTAGATACCAGTTCTTATTCAGGACTGAAAAAGCTACTAGTGGAAAGTTTCTGGATTAGCCTGGGAATTTTGCCCCTTTTGACCTATTACTTTAGTGTCTTTCAACCGTGGTCACTCCCTTTAACCTTCCTCTTTTCTTTCTTATTTGACCTTGTCCTTCTTCCAGGTTTAACGGTGCTATTTATCTTATCGATTCTAAAGCCCCTTACAATTTTTAACAGTTTCTTTCTTCTCATAGAGGAGTGTATTCGTTGGATTTCAAAGCTCACGTCGCTACCTTTGGTATTTGGTCAGCCGACGGGACCAGCTCTGATTGCTCTCTTCCTTCTTTTAGGAATCTTGTATGATCTTCGAAAGCAAAAAAAACGTCGTTTCCTGTTAATAGGCATGATTCTACTCATCTTTTGTTGGACCAAGCATCCTTTAGAAAATGAGATTACCATGGTGGATATCGGTCAAGGAGATAGTATCTTTTTACGCGATTGGAAAGGAAGAACCATATTGATTGATGTCGGAGGACGTGTCACTTTTAAAAGTGGAGAAAAGTGGCAAGAGCGCAGTCAATCTGCCAATGCGGATCAAACCTTGATTCCCTATCTCAAGAGTCGAGGTGTTGGAAAACTTGATGCTTTGGTCTTGACTCATACAGACCAGGACCATATGGGTGATATGGTGGAGGTTGCCAAACAAATCCCAGTTAAAAAAGTGTATGTCAGTCCAGGTAGTCTAACTAATTCTCAATTTCGAGAGAAATTGCAACAGCTTCATAGTCCGATTAAAGTAGTCCAGAGAGGAGATCAACTACCTATTTTTGATCATCATCTAGAAGTCTTATCCCCTGATGAAGTGGGGGATGGTAAAAATGATGATTCGATTGTCCTCTATGGGCAGTTCTTTCAGAAACGATTTTTGTTCACGGGTGATTTGGAAGAAGCTGGAGAGAAAAAACTATTGAAAAACGATCCACAATTACAAGTAGATGTCTTGAAAGTAGGCCACCACGGTTCTAAAGGTTCCTCTAGTGATGTGTTTTTAGATCAGTTACATCCTCAGTTGGCCTTGATCTCTGTTGGAAAGAAAAATCGCTACCAACATCCCCATAAAGAATTGCTCGATCGTCTAGAGGAACGCTCTATTTCTTATCTTCGTACCGATGAAAGGGGAGCAATTCGCTTGATTGGGTGGGACCATTGGAGGGTAGAAACGGTCCACTAGAGACGAGGAGAGGTTTGCTTTCTATGCTGAAAATTGCTATTATAGAAAGTGAAATCAATGTAAAGGTAGAATCGTATGAACGCATTTAAGCAATTTTGGATACAGTATGCAGATTTTTCAAGTAAGACCAGTCGGGCCCATTTTTGGCTAGCTTTTTTCTGGAATTCCCTGATTTCTTTGCCTCTTTGGGTTTTTTACATCGTGACCTCTTTATCCCATCAAAATGCTCAAGAAACGCTCAATTTTTCAACTGTTCATTCTAAGACAGGTTTATGGGCGCTCGCTTTCTTAGCATTCTTTTACTTCCTCATTTTAGTACCCAGTCAAGCCATTTGTGTACGTCGCTTGCGGGATGCGGGAATCCATTGGTCTTGGATCTTTTTGAACCTTGGACCGGTTCTGCTCTATTTGTTGACGGGGCTAGATATTTTCCTATTTCTTTGGGGGATTACAGTTATTTCTCTCTTGATTCTCATGATGCTTCCAGGGAAAAACACCTTCCCACAACCAGTAGAAACTCCTATGGGAGTGGCTTCTGAACCACAGGTCACAGCGACAGGGGGGAGCTTTGGCGGCAACTCGTTTGAGCAAATTCCAAATTTTGTAGCAGCACCTGATTTGTCTGATGAAAAACCACCATTGGAACAAAAAATGGCTGCTGAACACGAAATACACTAGACTGATAGAGATAAGAGAGTTTCATGCAAGCAATTACCGACATTAAACATCTGACGGTTCAAACTCTGCCTCCTATTCTTGTCTTGACGGGTGAGGATGTAGGTCAATTTGAATGGTTAAAAAAAGACATTTTAAAAAAAATAGGCTATGATCCCTCAGATTTGAATTATTCTTATTTTGATATGAAGGAAGCCTCCTATGCTGAAGTCGAGCTAGATTTGGTCAGTCTTCCCTTTTTTGCAGATGAAAAAATCGTGATTTTGGATCACTTATTGGATTTGACCACTGCCAAAAAACGCAATTTAACCGATGAAGATCTGAAGCAATTTGAAAATTATCTGGAAAATCCTTCTGAATCAACCCGTTTGGTGATATTTGCAGAAGGAAAATTAGATAGTAAGCGTCGCTTAGTCAAACTCCTAAAACGGGATGCCCAGATCATTGAAGCAACAACACCTAAAGAGCAAGATTTAAAGCGTTATTTTGCAAGTCAGGCCCAAGAATTGGGCTTGCAGTTTGTGGGCGATTCCTTGGACCAGCTACTCTTAAAATCTGGCTATGATTTTGGAGAGTTACAGAAGAATCTCGCTCTGTTGCAGGCTTATAAAGAAGATGGTCAGATTACCCTCCAAGATATCAAGGAGGTTGTTCCAAAGTCCTTGCAAGATAATATTTTTGATCTGACACAGATGATTCTCAAACGCCAAATCGATCAAGCCCGGAATTTGGTTAAGGATCTCCGCTTACAAGGAGAAGATGAAATAAAATTGATCGCTATTTTGTTGGGACAATTCCGAATGTTTTCTCAAGTTAAAATTTTCTCAGAAGAAGGCCAATCCGAAAGCCAAATTGTAGCGAGCTTGTCGGAGTTGTCAGGACGCAAGGTCAATCCTTATCAGGTGAAGTTTGCCTTACGGGATAGCCGCAGGCTTTCCTTGTCCTTTTTGAAGCAAGCTATGATAACCTTCATCGAGACGGATTATGCGATTAAAAGTGGAACATATGAAAAAGACTACTTATTTGATTTGGCCCTGTTGAAAGTAGCTAATAACGTCTAACGATGAATGAAATCGCAAGCAGATTAGTTGAATAATTTAGCTGTTTACGTTATCATCAAGTCAGTAATAAAGAAAAGAGGACCATAAAATGGCTATCATTTTACCAGAATTACCATATGCTTATGATGCATTGGAACCTTATATCGATGAAGAGACCATGCATTTGCACCATGATAAACACCATCAAACATATGTAAACAATGTGAATGCAGCTCTTGAAAAACATCCTGAAATTGGAGAAGACCTTGAAAGCTTGTTAGCTGATGTTGAATCCATTCCAGCTGACATTCGCCAAGCTGTGATCAACAATGGTGGTGGTCATTTGAACCACGCTCTTTTCTGGGAATTGATGACTCCAGAACAAACAGCTCCTTCAGCAGAACTTGCTGCAGCGATTGATGCTACATTTGGTTCATTTGAAGACTTCAAAGCAGCCTTCACAGCAGCAGCAACGACACGTTTTGGTTCTGGCTGGGCATGGTTGGTTGTCAACAAAGAAGGCAAACTCGAAGTGACTTCAACAGCAAACCAAGATACACCAATCTCTGAAGGTAAAACACCAATCCTTGGTTTGGATGTTTGGGAACATGCCTACTACGTGAAATACCGTAACGTACGTCCTGACTACATCAAAGCTTTCTTCTCAGTGATTAACTGGAATAAAGTGAATGAATTGTTTGCAGCAGCAAAATAATAAAATGAAGGAATCTATAAGAGCAAGTATTGGCTCTTATAGATTTTTTTATGTGCATCCGAAAAATCGGAGTATAATTTCTTGCGTTTGGTCAGGAAAATGATACACTAGTAGGAGTGTGTCTTACTTGTCTGAAGCCTGGTTTGAAGGGCCTAGGCAAGGAAAAGATAAACCTTAAAATGAAAACTGAAACATTCAGGGAGAAATGAAATGACTAGTATTACCATTACTAAAGGAGCCGTTGAGACGCCTATCTATTTGCGGATGTTGAATCGTCATGGCTTGATTGCAGGTGCAACAGGAACAGGAAAAACGGTTACTCTCAAGGTCCTAACAGAAAAATTAAGCAAAGAAGGTATTCCGGTCTTTCTAGCCGATATCAAGGGAGATTTATCTGGCTTAGCCAAAGCCGGGCAATGGACGCCAAAACTGGAAGAACGCTACAAGCTTCTTGGGATCACAGATCCGTTTGAGCCACAAGCTTTCCCTGTTCGATTGTGGGACGTCTTTGGCCAAGCTGGTCATCCTGTTCGGGCGACTGTCGAAGGGATGGGGTCATTGCTTTTTTCTCGTCTGCTTGATTTGAATGAAACCCAATCAGGAATTCTCGCAATTGTCTTTAAAGTGGCCCAAGAGAAAGATTGGCCCTTGATTGATTTGAAGGACCTACAAAGCCTTTTAAAGGAAGTCTATGAGCACAGTTCAGACTATTCAGCCCAATATGGCAATATCACCAAACAATCTGTCGGAGCCATCCAAAGAAGTCTCTTGGTTCTTGAAGAAGAAGGAGCAGATCAGTTTTTCGGAGAGCCAGCACTTGATTTAAATGATTTCATGCAACTCGATGCATCTGGTCGTGGGTATATCAATATTCTTTCGGCTACAAAGCTCTTTCATTCACCAAAATTGTACTCAACCTTTTTGATTTGGATGCTGTCTCGTCTTTTTGAAACACTTCCAGAGGTTGGGGATCCTGAAAAGCCAAAACTGGTCTTCTTCTTTGATGAAGCGCATCTCCTCTTTAAGGATGCAAGCAAGCTCTTTCTTGAGAAGGTCGAGCAAGTGGTACGCCTGATTCGTTCGAAGGGTGTAGGGATTTACTTTATTACCCAGAATCCTCAAGATCTTCCAGAATCTGTTTTGGCACAGCTTGGAAATCGTGTTCAGCATGCGCTTCGAGCTTATACACCCAAAGAAATGAAGGCAATTAAGGTTGCTGCCCAAAGTTTTCGTCCGAATCCAGATTTTGATACAGAAACAGTGATCACAGAATTAGGGACAGGGGAAGCCTTGGTTTCTTTCCTGAATGAAAAGGGACAGCCTAGTGTGGTTGAGCGTACCTTTATTCTTTCTCCTCAATCCAGTTTTGATCTGTTAAATGAAAGTGAACAATTGGCCTTGATCACAACATCGCCTTTCCATCAAAAGTATGCGACAGCGATTGACCGAGAATCTGCCTATGAAAAATTAGTGGCTAAAGCAAGCAAGGAAGTGCAAGAAGAGAAAAAAGAAGCAGAAAAAGAACGGTCTGCAACAGAAAAAACAGAGCAAAAACGCAGTCCAGGTCGTCCAAGGAAATCCAGTCTTGAAAAGGCAAAAGATTCCTTCTTGAGTTCTTTATTCCGGACGATCGCGCGTGAAATTGCTAAGCTCATTATGGGCTCCTTTAAACAGAAGTAATTTCTTTAAAGAAGAGGGATATTTTTTTAAAAAATAAACCGTTTTCCCCTTCTGATTATTCTTGTTATTTTTAGTAGAATCTTTTATAATTAATTCTATATGAAAAAATATTTTAATCTACGCTCGATTATGATTGGAATCAGCATCCTTTTGTGCCTGGTGGGAACAGGTGTATTGGGGTATTTGCATCTCACGCAACCAACAGTATCAGCAATTGAAAACAAAGCAAAGAAAACAAAAAAATTAGATGTAGAAAAGTCAACCCCAGAGACCAAAAAACCACGTGTCAAATCTCCAGAAGCTAAGCAAGCAGTTGTAGACGCAGATATGGAGACGATGAGCGCTTATGGCCTTGTCTATGATTATGCTAATAAAGGTTTGGTAGAGGTTGTTCAGGATTTCTTAGCAGAAAGTGGAATTGATCCATCACAAATTGCCTTTACTTATCGTAATGCCATTACAGGAGAGCAGTTTGCGATGAATGATCTTCAACCAATGACTGCAGGAAGTACCTACAAGTTGCCGTTGAATATGTTGGTGGTAGATGAGGTTGTAAAAGGCAAACTGAATTTAACAGATCGGTTTGATATTACCAATACCTACTATGAATATGTCGGTGAGCATGACAATTACGTCGCAGCATTTGATGGAGCCATGTCTATCCCTGATATGCAGCGCTATTCATTGGTTTACTCTGAAAATACCCCAGCCTATGCCTTGGCAGATCGTTTAGGGGGGATGGAGCAAGCACGCAAGTTATTCAGTCGCTATGGTCAATCCCGTTCACCAGAAGTCAAAACCTTTAGCGAAGATAATAAAACGACAACGGATTATTACATCCATGTCTTAGAATATCTTTGGAATCATCAAGAAAAATATGCAGATTTACTAGAACTGATCGGGGAGTCTTTCCCAGGTGAGTACTATAAAAAATTCTTGCCAGATTTGGTGATTCAACAAAAACCAGGGTATGTTGCTGAAGCACTTAATGTGGATGCGATTGTCCATGAATCGACTCCTTATTTGGTTGCCATCTACACTGCAGGACTTGGAGGGACGACTCCAGAAAGTTCTGAAATCAGTGGCGTTGGTCTTTATCAATTAGGGCAACTGGCTTATGTTATCAATGAATGGCATCGTGTCAATATGAATGAATAATCGACAAAAGGTCTGAGGGTTGCTCAGGCCTTTTATTCTATCAAAGTAGGATGAAATTCACTTGGTGTTTCGAATTACTTTTCTGTTCTAAAGAGACTTCTTTCCCTTTTCTATAAAAAGTATGTTATACTACTAATAGTAATAAGAGGAAGTATAGACATGATTACAAAGGAAGATTACCAGTTGCTCCGCTCGCATCCAGCCTTTTCTGCGCTACCAGTGGAGCTATTTGATAAATTAGCTGTTGAAATTCATGCCAGGGATATCCCTAAAGGACAAATTTTATTTTATGCAGGAGATAGGCGGGAGCGCATTTTTCTTCTGACAAAAGGCTTTGCTCGTATTGAGCAATTTGATTCGTCTGACCAATTCTCCTATATGGATTATATTAAGAAGGGGGCTCTGTTCCCTTATGGTGGGATGTTCCAGGATGAGCGTTACCACTATACAGCTAGTGCGGTGACGGATTTGCGTTGTTTCGTGATTCCCGTCAACCTCTATGAATTATATGCCCAAGAGAGTAAGGAGCAGTTGCTCTTTATTATGAGAAAGCTCTCCTCCATCCTAGAATTTCAAGAGTTGCGCTTGCGCAATGTCGTGACAGCTAGTGCCAGTGAGCGCGTGATTCAATCCTTAGCCATTCTGTGCAAGGACTATGAAGGTCTAGGAAATCAGCTTCCATTTCCAATTAGTATGAAGGAAATGGCCAAATTAGCAGCCACAACTAGAGAAACCGTCAATCAAGTTTTAAAGAAACTCATCGATTCTCATAAGATCCAGTATGAGAGAAAACAACTAACTTTTCTAGATACAGCCTACTTTTTAAAAAGTTTTGAAGAGATCAACTAATTCGTTGATCTTTTTTTATTTTTTACAAAAAAATATATATTCATAAAAATAATATAAAAGGCAAAATATGCAAAGAAAACGCTTCATATTAACTAAAAAATAGGAAGGATTCAAAAAAAGCCAAATTCTTTGCATTCAAAAAGTAGAATCCTTTGTGAAAGCGGTACCAATAAAGAATATAATAACAATTGTAATAAGCTTGTGAACAAGCTCAAAGAAAAAAGGAGGACTATAGATGTCTACACACCCAATTCATGTTTTCTCAGAAATTGGAAAACTGAAAAAAGTTTGTTTGCACCGTCCAGGTAAAGAGTTGGAAAACTTGATGCCTGACTATCTTGAACGTCTTCTTTTTGATGATATTCCATTCTTGGAAGATGCTCAAAAAGAACACGACGCATTTGCTGAAGCACTTCGTAACGAAGGAATCGAAGTACTTTATCTTGAACAGTTGGCTGCTGAGTCATTGACTTCTCCAGAAATTCGCGATCAGTTCATCGAAGAATACCTTGAAGAAGCGAACATTCGTGGACGCCAAACAAAAATTGCGATCCGTGAATTGCTTCACAGCATTGAAGACAACCAAGAATTGGTTGAAAAAACAATGGAAGGGGTTCAAAAAGCTGAACTTCCAGAAATTCCTGAAGAAGCAAAAGGATTGACAGACCTTGTTGAATCTGACTATCCATTTGCTATCGACCCAATGACAAACTTGTACTTCACACGTGACCCATTTGCAACAATTGGTAATGCAGTATCATTGAACCACATGTACGCAGATACACGTAACCGTGAAACTTTGTATGGTAAATACATCTTCAAATACCACCCAGTTTACGGTGGAAAAGTTGAACTTGTCTATAACCGTGAAGAAGATACTCGTATCGAAGGTGGAGATGAGTTGGTACTTTCTAAAGATGTATTGGCAGTTGGTATCTCACAACGTACTGATGCTGCATCAATCGAAAAATTGTTGGTAAACATCTTCAAGAAGAACGTTGGCTTCAAGAAAGTATTGGCCTTCGAATTTGCGAACAACCGTAAATTCATGCACTTGGATACAGTATTCACAATGGTGGACTACGATAAATTCACAATCCACCCAGAAATCCAAGGCAACCTTCGCGTCTTCTCTGTAACTTATGAAAACGAACAATTGAAGATCGTTGAAGAAAAAGGTGATTTGGCTGAATTGCTTGCTGAAAACCTTGGTGTTGAAAAAGTTACATTGATTCCATGTGGAGGTGGCAACGTCGTTGCTGCTGCACGTGAACAATGGAACGACGGATCAAATACTCTTACAATCGCACCAGGTGTGGTAGTAGTATACGACCGTAACACTGTTACCAACAAGAAATTAGAAGAATACGGACTTCGTTTGATTAAGATCCGCGGAAGTGAATTGGTTCGCGGTCGTGGTGGACCTCGTTGTATGTCAATGCCATTCGAACGTGAAGAAATCTAATCATCCTTCTATAGGTTAGACGGGCTCAGTGTCTAAACTGAGCCTTCTAAACTGGTTGACAGGATCCAATCAAGCATAATAAAAGGAGATAATTAATGACAACTTCAGTATTCCAAGGACGTAGCTTTTTAGCAGAAAAAGACTTTACACGTGCAGAGTTAGAATACCTTATCGGACTTTCAGCTCACTTGAAAGACCTTAAAAAACGCAACATTGACCACCGCTACCTAGCTGGTAAAAACATTGCGCTTTTGTTTGAAAAAACTTCAACTCGTACTCGTGCAGCCTTCACTACTGCAGCCATCGACCTTGGTGCTCACCCAGAATACCTTGGTGCAAACGACATCCAGCTTGGTAAAAAAGAATCTACAGAAGATACTGCTAAAGTTCTTGGACGTATGTTTGATGGTATTGAATTCCGTGGTTTCAGCCAACGTATGGTTGAAGAATTGGCTGAATTCTCAGGTGTTCCAGTATGGAATGGTTTGACTGACGAATGGCACCCAACTCAAATGCTTGCAGACTACTTGACTGTTCAAGAAAACTTTGGACGTTTGGAAGGTTTGACACTTGTATACTGTGGTGACGGACGTAACAACGTTGCAAACAGCCTTCTTGTAACAGGTGCTATCCTTGGTGTGAACGTACACATCTTCTCACCAAAAGAACTCTTCCCAGAACAAGAAATTGTTGAATTGGCAGAAGGATTCGCAAAAGAAAGTGGCGCTCATATCTTGATCACTGAAGATGCTGACGAAGCAGTGAAAGGTGCAGACGTACTTTACACTGACGTTTGGGTATCTATGGGTGAAGAAGACAAATTTGCAGAACGTGTTGCCCTTTTGAAACCTTACCAAGTAAACATGGATTTGATTAAGAAAGCTGATAACGAAGACTTGATCTTCTTGCACTGCTTGCCAGCCTTCCACGATACAAATACTGTTTACGGTAAAGATGTTGCTGAAAAATTCGGCGTAGAAGAAATGGAAGTTACTGACGAAGTGTTCCGCAGCAAATATGCTCGTCACTTTGACCAAGCTGAAAACCGTATGCACACAATCAAAGCGGTTATGGCAGCGACTCTTGGTAACTTGTACATTCCAAAAGTTTAAGACTTTATAACCGTATACCAACAGCTATAGGGGCTGGACTGCTAGCTTTAGTCCTGCCCCTATTTTTTATAGAAAGGGAAAACTTATGTCAAGAAAAATCGTCGTTGCTTTGGGAGGAAATGCTATTCTCTCATCTGATCCTTCTGCTCAAGCTCAACAAGAAGCACTTGTAGAAACAGCAAAACACTTAGTCAAATTAATCAAAAACGGGGATGACTTGATCATCACTCACGGTAATGGTCCTCAAGTAGGGAACCTTTTGCTCCAACACTTGGCAGCAAACTCTGAAAAGAACCCTGCTTTCCCACTTGATTCATTAGTTGCTATGACCGAAGGAAGCATTGGTTACTGGCTTCAAAATGCTCTTCAAAATGCTCTTCTTGAAGAAGGAATTGAAAAAGATGTGGCCTCTGTTGTAACACAAGTCGTTGTGGATAAGAATGACCCAGCTTTTGTCAACCTCAGTAAACCAATCGGTCCATTCTACTCAGAAGAAGAAGCAAAAGCAGAAGCTGAAAAATCAGGAGCAACTTTCAAAGAAGATGCTGGTCGTGGCTGGCGTAAAGTTGTGGCTTCACCAAAACCAGTGGATATCAAAGAAATCAATACCATTCGTACTTTGTTGAACGACGGTCAAGTTGTTGTAGCTGCTGGTGGTGGCGGTATCCCAGTTGTGAAAGAAGCAGATGGTAGCTTATCTGGTGTGGAAGCTGTTATCGATAAAGACTTTGCCTCTCAACGTTTGGCTGAATTAGTAGAAGCAGACCTCTTCATCGTCTTGACTGGTGTCGATTATGTCTTTGTGAACTACAACAAACCAGACCAAGCAAAATTGGAACATGTTAATGTGGCTCAATTGGAAGAATATATCAAACAAGACCAATTTGCACCAGGAAGCATGCTTCCTAAAGTGGAAGCTGCGATTGCCTTTGTAAATGGTCGCCCAGAAGGAAAAGCAGTTATTACATCACTTGAAAACCTTGGAGCTTTGATTGAGTCTGAAAGTGGAACAATCATCCAAAAAGACTAATGAAAAATTAGGAAAAAACTAGTATTTTAAAGCTTATTGTGATAGAATAAATCTATAGGTAAGCGTTTTACAAGATGCTCTTGTAAAACATCACTCACACTTTGTTGCGTTAGGAGGAAGACAAATGAGTGAAAAAACGAAAAAAGGATTTAAGATGCCTTCATCTTTTTCCGTATTGTTAATTATCATTGCTATTATGGCAGTGTTAACTTGGATTATTCCAGCTGGTCAATACAAGGTTGACGATGCAGGTGCTATCATTGCAGGTAGTTATGAATCTGTAAAAGCACATCCTCAAGGAATTTGGGATGTTTTGATGGCCCCAATCAATGCCATGCTTGGTAAAGCACCAACTAGTGCAGCGATTGACGTAGCCTTCTTTATCTTGATGGTCGGTGGTTTCCTTGGAGTTGTGAACGAAACAGGTACCCTTGATGTAGGGATTGCTTCTATCGTTCGTAAATACAAAGGCCGCGAAAAAATGTTGATTTTGATCTTGATGCCATTGTTTGCCCTTGGTGGTACCACTTATGGTATGGGTGAAGAAACCATGGCCTTCTATCCACTTCTTGTACCTGTTATGATGTCCGTTGGTTTTGACAGCTTGACAGGGGTAGCTATTATCCTTTTAGGATCACAAATCGGATGTTTGGCGTCAACATTGAACCCATTTGCGACAGTTATCGCATCTGATACTGCAGGTATCTCAAGTGCTTCAGGTCTCTTACTTCGTGTGATCTTCTGGATTGTCTTGACAGGACTTAGCACATACTATGTATACCGTTATGCAGATAAGGTTCAAAAAGACCCAACCAAATCTCTCACCTATGCAACTCGTGAAGAAGATTTGAAACACTTCAATGTTGATAGTGGCGAAGAAATTCCTTCACAAATGAACAAGAAACAAAAACGTGTCTTGGTCGTCTTCATCTCAACATTCGTTATCATGGTTGCTGGATTTATCCCATTCAAAGATTTGGGTATTAAATTCTTTGAAACCTTCAACGAATCTCTCCATAAAATTCCAGTACTTGGTCAATTGGTCGGTAACACAGATGCTCTTGGTACATGGTACTTCCCACAAACAGCTATGCTCTTTGCCTTCATGGGAATCCTTGTTGGTATCATTTATGGCTTGAAAGAAGATAAAATCATTTCATCTTTCATGAATGGTGCAGCTGACCTCTTGAGTGTTGCTCTTATCGTAGCGGTAGCACGTGGTATCCAAGTCATCATGAACGACGGTATGATCACTGCGACAATTCTTCACTGGGGTGAAGAAGGACTTAAAGGTCTTTCATCTCAATTGTTCATTGTCTTGACTTACATTTTCTACTTGCCAATGTCATTCTTGATCCCATCATCATCTGGTCTTGCCAGCGCAACAATGGGTATCATGGCACCTCTTGGTAAATTCGTCAATGTACCAGGTAGCTTGATTGTCACAGCTTACCAATCTGCATCTGGTGTCTTGAACTTAATCGCACCAACTTCAGGTATCGTAATGGGGGCTCTTGCTCTTGGACGTATTGACTTGAGTGCATGGTGGAAATTCATGGGTAAATTGGTCGTAGCGATTGTTGTGATCACCATTGCCCTTCTTCTACTAGGAACAATGGTTCCATTCTTGCAATAGCATAAAGTAGGTGTTTCATGAAAAATAGAATAAAGGACGATGTAAAAGAGCAGTTTTTAAACTCGCTCCAAACCATCATTTCTTACCCTTCTGTATTAAATGAAGGGGAAAATGGAACACCGTTTGGACAAGCTATCCAAGATGTCCTAGAAAAAACCTTAGAGCTTGCTCGAGAATTAGGTTTTCAAACATATATAGATCCTGAAGGATACTATGGATATGCAGAGATCGGTCAGGGGGAAGAACTCCTGGCCGTTCTTTGTCACTTGGATGTTGTTCCAGCCGGTGATTTACAAGATTGGCAAACGCCACCTTTTGAAGCGACTGTTATAGGTGACTATCTAGTAGGTCGCGGTGTGCAGGATGACAAGGGGCCGTCCCTCGCTGCCCTTTATGCAGTTAAGAGTTTGCTGGATGATGGTATCCAGTTTACCAAACGAATCCGCTTTATCTTTGGAACGGATGAAGAAACCTTGTGGCGCTGTATGAATCGCTACAACCAAATCGAAGAGCAAGCAGATCTTGGATTTGCACCGGATTCCTCTTTCCCATTAACCTATGCTGAAAAAGGCTTATTACAAGTGAAATTGCATGGTCCAGGTTGGGACGATCTTCCCTTACAGGCTGGTCAGGCCCTCAATGTTGTTCCGGATAAGGCGACCTATGCTGGTCATCGTTTGGAAGAGTTGCTTCCTGTTTTGGATCAAAGTGGGGTTCAGTATGGCCAAACAGAAGATTCTGTAACGGTTTTGGGTGTTTCCAAGCACTCTAAAGATGCAGCTGAAGGAGTGAATGCCATTGTCGGTTTAGCGGAAAGTTTATCTATCATCCAACCCCATCCAGCTTTGCTCTTTATCGCAGATGCTGTTGGTGAGGATGCGACAGGAGCAGCTCTCTTCGGTGAAATCAAAGATGAACCAAGTGGAGATCTTTCCTTCAATCTTGCGACCCTTGTGATCGATCAAGAACAATCGGAAATCGGGATTGATATCCGGATCCCCGTCTTAGCAGACAAGGATGCCTTAGTGGCTCGTTTGCAAGAAATTGCAGCTAGTTATCAGTTGGAATATGAAGAGTTTGATTATTTGGCTCCTTTATATGTTCCTTTGGATAGTCCTTTAGTCAGCTCTTTGATGGCCGTCTATCAGGAAGAAACTGGTGATAAAACGCCGGCTATGTCTTCTGGTGGTGCAACATTTGCGCGTACCATGGAAAATTGTGTTGCTTTTGGGGCTCTTTTCCCAGGTGCAGAGCAGACTGAGCACCAAGCCAATGAACGAGCAAAAATTGACGATCTCTATGCTGCGATGGAAATCTATCGAGAAGCCATTCAACGCTTAGCTACAACATAAAAAGTTTGGAAACCAAGTTTCTAAACTTTCAGATTGAAGACAAACTTATACTAAAAACTTTCCTTAGGTGAGTACGGACGTCAGCGAACTTCTACGAAGTTACAAGACTAATTCAAGATACAGAGGGCGTCTGTGGATAAAGTCAAAATAGGAAGTTTGACGCAGAAT
>NZ_KV807489.1:300338-347451 GCF_001812015.1 Streptococcus sp. HMSC073D05 | reverse complement strand
CAGGCACTTTTCTCACGGCGGAAAGTTTCAGTGTTTTCTTAATTCATCCAAAAAATTAGAACACATTTTAATTTTTTTGCAGAATCGCTCACCTTATTTTAAGATAGTTTGTCTACATTTTAAAAAGTTTGGAAACTTGGTTTCCAAACTTTTTATTTACTAAAGAAGAAGGGTGGGGTGAATTCTTTTAATTTTTCAAAACAATCCAAAGCTCCTTGGTTGTCTTCGCAGATGACCAAGCAGACATCGTCTCCGCAAATGGTAGCTACGATTTGATCCAGTTCCAGTGCATCTAAGATCGCTCCAAAGGATTGAGCGAGGCCTGGAAGAGTTTTTACAACGACCTGGTTTTGAACGGGCCGCAACATGACTAAGGCATCTTCCATATACATCCGCAGGCGCTTTTCCCAACGGGAAGGAGCGATGGTGTTCATGGCATAGTAGGAACTATCCCCCTCGTTAATTTTTACTAGATTCAAGGATTTGACATCCCGTGAAAGGGTGGACTGGGTAACGAGAACGCCATTAGCTTCTAAAGCTTCTTGAAGTTCTTGTTGGGTATGAATCCTACGCTCAGAAATGATCGAGCGGATCAAGCGGTGGCGACTTTCAATTTTATTCATGAGAGACTCCTTTACTTGATGAACATAGCATCCCCAAAGCTGAAGAAGCGGTAGCGTTCTTGAATCGCATGGTGGTATGCTTCGAGGGTTAATTCACGGCCAGCAAAGGCAGAAACCAACATGACCAGAGTTGATTTTGGAAGGTGGAAGTTGGTTGAAAAGGCATCGACGACTTTCCATTCATAACCTGGTTTGATAAAAATATTGGTCCAGCCTGAATCAGCTTGGATGTCTCCATCAAATTTGTTGCCAATCGTTTCAAGGGTTCGAATAGAAGTCGTTCCGACGGCCACGATGCGTTTTCCTGCAGCTTTTACCTGACGAAGGGTTGCGGCAGCTTCTTCAGAAAGTTGGTAAAATTCAGAGTGCATCTCATGGTCTTCAAGATTGTCCACAGATACTGGACGGAAGGTTCCCAGGCCCACATGAAGGGTCAAATAGACCAGGTGAACCCCTTTTGCTTCAATTTTTTGGAGCAATTCTTGGGTGAAATGAAGACCTGCCGTCGGAGCTGCAGCAGAACCATTTTCTTTGGCGTAAACAGTTTGGTAGCGTTCGCGATCAGCAAGCTTTTCGTGAATATAGGGAGGAAGTGGCATTTCACCAAGGCTTTCCAAGACTTCTAAAAAGATCCCTTGGTAGTGGAAGCGAACGATGCGCCCACCATGCTCCAATTCTTCCTCAACGGTTGCGGTCAAACGACCATCTCCAAAGCTGACTGTGGCACCTACCTTTAAGCGTTTTGCAGGTTTTGCCAAGACTTCCCAACAGTCATTTTGGGTATTTTTAAGGAGAAGGAATTCGACGTGACCACCTGTTTCTGGTTTGACTCCATGAAGACGGGCAGGCAGTACGCGCGTATTGTTCATGACAAGAGCATCTCCTGGCTCCAATTCATCTAAAATTTCATCAAAATGACGGTCTTGGAATTGCCCTGTTTTTCGATCCAGGATCAAGAGTTTAGAGGCATCTCGTTTTTCAAGAGGGGTTTGGGCAATCAGTTCTTCAGGCAAATCAAAGTCAAAGTCGTTGGTATTCATTTGCGCTCCTTTTATAATAAATTTGTGAGTAGATAGATGGCTGTACCGATAGCTAAAAGCATCAGGACAGTTCCCATCAAAAAGATCAGGACCTTGAGAATCTTTCTTTGATGAATCAAGAAAGATAAGAGAAAGACAAGGAGTCCGATCAAAAAAATGATGAATAATAGTGATACAATCATACCTTTCATTATATCACGAATCGACTTGAAAATGAAAAAAATGCCAGAAAAAGATAGCGGTTTCACTTGACAAAAATTGGTCTATACCATATAATAAAAGCATAGAGAAATAGGAGGTCTATCCAATGAACATTATTGAAGTAAAGGACCAAATTGAGGGTGGAAAAGTTGCCTTTGATATATTAAAAGAAACCTTAAAGGAAGGTGCTCAAACCTTAGGTCTTGCGACTGGAAGCAGTCCCCTTGAGTTTTATAAACAAATTCGTGAAAGTGATTTGGACTTATCTAATCTAATCAGTGTGAACTTAGATGAATACGTAGGCTTGACGGGAGATGATCCTCAATCTTATCGATATTTCATGGAGAAAAATCTCTTTGATGCCAAACCATTCAAAGAAAGCTATCTCCCATCTGGTGTAGAAGAATCTGCCGATCAAGAAGTGATCCGTTATAACAAAATACTCGAAGACCATCCAGTGGACCTTCAAATATTGGGAATCGGACGCAATGGGCATATTGGTTTTAATGAGCCAGGAACATCCTTTGATAGTCAGACCCACTTAGTTCAGTTGGATGATTCTACCATTGAGGCTAATTCTCGTTTCTTTGATAAGATCGAAGATGTACCAACCCAAGCCATTTCGATGGGGATTGCCAATATCTTGGCTGCGAAATCAATTGTCTTGTTTGCTTATGGGGAATCGAAAGCCCAAGCAATTAAAGGTACGGTAGAGGGGAAAAGGACAGAAAAAGTGCCAGCTAGTGCCCTTCAAGGACATCCAAATGTGATCATTATTGCGGATAAGGAAGCTTTGAGCTTGTTAAGTCGATAAAAAACAGGACCTATCGCCGATTTATTCGGGCCAGATAGGTTTTTTTCTGCTTCAAAGTATGGTACAATACAAGTAATTATCTGCTGTGATTAGCTCTTTTCATCTACTGGGAGACAAAAGAAAAGGGCATGAGGGCTAGAAGCTTGTTTTAGCCTCCAGCTGATTAGTCTGTTTTAAAGGAAAAGTTTATGATAAAAAAATATTTGATCCATATTTGCCTCCTTCTGAGTCTCTTATGCCAGCCAATTCTAGCTAGTGCGGATGAATTGGTGGATATGGCGCAAAAGATGTATCCAAATGACAATGTCCAAGCCATTAACCGTCCGCATTCTTCGCTCATTATTGACGGCAATACGGGAAATGTTCTCTGGAAAGACAATATCGATGAAGTCAGAGATCCAGCTAGCATGAGTAAACTCATGACGCTCTATCTCTTGTTTGAAGATATGGCAAATGGTAAGATCAGTAAGGATACAGTGATCAAGGCGACCGCTTCAGACCAAGCGATCGGAAAGATCTATGAGATCTCCAACAATAATATTGTTGCTGGAGTAGACTACACCATTCCTGAGTTGATTACCATGACAGTGGTTCCATCCTCAAATGTATCGACCCTCATGTTGGCCAATCTTATGTCCAACAATGATCCAGATGCCTTTATCGAGCGCATGAATGCCAAGGCTAAGGAATTAGGGATGACCAACACGGTCTGGAATAACCCGAGTGGGGCGGCCATCTCCACCTTGCAAGGCTACTATCAGGTAAACAATTATCCAAACGATGCGGCCAACCAGACAACTGCGCGTGATTTAGGGATTTTGGTCTATCATTTTATCAATCAATACCCAGATATTTTAAACTATACCAATCAAGCACAAGTCACGGTCAAAAAAGGGACTCCGTATGAGGAAACCTTTGATACCTACAATTATTCATTGCCAGGAGCCAAGTATGCTTTGAAAGGTGTGGATGGTTTGAAAACTGGTTCAAGCCCTCGTGGAGCTTTCAACTATATCGCGACCATCAAACGGGGCAATCAGCGCTTAATTGCTGTCATTATGGGCGTAGGAGATTGGGCAGACCAAGATGGGGAATATTACCGTCACCCATTTGGCAATGCTTTGATCGAAAAAGCCTATAAAGATTTTGGCTATAAAAAATTGTTGGATGCAGGTGTCCAGAAGATTGACGGCAAGACCTATACACTTGAAAAACCCTTCTATGCAACGGTCAAAAAAGGTGCTAAAGAACCGACCCTTGCGGTAAAAGATGGCTATCTGACAGTAGATAATGACCTCTACACGTTGTCTGAAGGTATCCGAGATGATATGAAGGTGGAAGAAGGATCCAAGCCAGAGCTTGTCAAAGAAACAGCAAGTGGGAAAAAGACAACGGCTAAGCACAGTAAATGGATTTCGCTGGATCACTTCCTGATTTTGATTCCGATTCTCATTCTTGTCATCATTCTCTCGATTGAAAAACAAAGTCGTGAGAGACGCAAAAAAGAGGCTCAAAAGCGCTATAATAAAGAATAAAATAAAACCTAACTGATTGTCAGTTGGGTTTTGTCATTGTCCCATTCCGATATTTTTAGAAAGGATTTATATGAAAAAATTTCGAAATTCTTATGCGGCTTATATGCTACTCTATAGTTTTTATTTTATGTCCACATCTCTCTTTACGACCCTCATTTCCGTCTATTTGATGGGAAAGCACTATAGTGCAACTCAAGTGTCGACCTTGGTATCGGTTGCCTTTTTCTTATCCATGGTAGCCCAACCCTTCTTTGGGTATATCAATGAGCGATTTGGAATCGTAAAAATGACGACTCTCAGTCTGAGTGTTATCATTGGTGGTGTCTTCGGTTTTCTTTGGGCACCTAATCTCTTTTGGCTGACCGTTTTTTATGGGATTGTTCTAGTCTGTTTGAATGGGACAGCTCCCATGATGGAAGTATTTGCAACGCAAAGTCCATACGCTTTTGGGAAGATTCGCGTTTGGGGAACCATTGGCTACTCGGTCGGTGTTCAAATAGCCGGCTGGGTCTATCATCAGTTTAGCCCCCAAGCAGTCTATTATACGGTTTTGATCACCATTGTACTCAGCATTTTCTGTCTAAGTGCCGTTCGGATGAAGACAAGAGAGAAAAAAGAAGAAAAGGTTAAAGAACCAGTCTCTATTCGCCCCCTTCTTCACAATGGACCTTATCTCTTCTTTATCATTTTGATTGGCTTGGCTTCAGGGGTTGGAAATATTGGTCATACCTATATTCCTGAGCTACTCATGGATAGTGGTCTACCAGTGCATATTGCCTCAACAGTTGTGGCTATTTCGGTTGTAGTGGAAGCCCCCTTGATCTTTTTCTCTGATCGATTCATGGATCACTGGCCTTTACGGGTTTTGATCGCTCTTCCAATTGGGATTATTTTCGCTCAATATGCTGTCTATGCTCTTCCAAGTCCTGTCTTCTTAAAAGTGCTTCTAACTCTTTTAGCCAAGCATACAACAGGGATGGTTTTGATTATGGTCTCCTTACGGTTTATTGCCCAACAGGTGAATGGCAAAGACTTGGTTCTTGCCATGGCCATTGTCCAAGGAGCTCGTTATTTAGGAACCATTCTCTTACAACCCCTCGCAGCCCTCTGTATTGAAAGAGGCGGTTACCAAGTCATGAGTTTCTTTTTAGCAGGGGTAGTAGGGATCGTCTTTTTGCTGAGCTTTGCCTTAAAAATGCCCCAAGGGAAAGCTCACGGACTTTTTGGTGGCAAAGTAGACTAATGAAATTGTTACAATTGTATGACTAATCATCGAGGAGTTGGACAGAAACACTGATTTCACAGTGTTTTGTCCAACTTTTTTGCTATTATTAAGAACTAGTGGTTAATTTGACAATCAAAGTATTCGATGGTAGAATGAGGTAAAATAAATATAAAGGAGACCATTTTATGAAAAAAATGATCTTATCGACAGCTGCTCTTTTGACGATTGTTTCCCTAGCTGCTTGTTCAAACAAACAAGACACAAAGAAGGAAACTTCAAATAGTCAATCAACTACTAAAGTGACGAGCAAATCTGCCAACACTTCAAAAAGCAAGGATACTTCAACAGATTCAGAAGAGACTTCATCTTCTAGCCTCTTAACAGACGCTGAAATCAGCAAGGCTAAAACAGTTGGAGACTTTAAAAAGTTGTTTGCAAAATTAATGGATCAATCTGTTTCTATTACTGAAGAAGCAGGTACTTCTGTGACAGGTTCTGCAAAAGAACAATACGATGAAATGATTAGTACCTTAAAGCAAGGATTAGAAAACCAAAAAGATATCTTTAATGAAGGCTTGGAAAGCATCGGTTCAGATAGTACAGTCGTTCCTAAAGAAGACCGTGAAACTTTGATCGAAATCTTGAAAGATGCTCGTGAAGAGTTGGAAAGTACTCGTAAAGAAATGAAAGATATGCAGAAAGAATTGAGTAAATCTCCTGTTGCAGATGACGACAGTGATGATTCAGATTCAGATTCTGAAGAATAAAAAGAAGAAAAGGTTGGAATTTCCAGCCTTTTTCCTATTTTTTTTCGAATGATATAGATGAGGAGGTGGGCCTATGTTTATTGCCATGGATAACAATCAAAAGCGGTGGAACTGTATGGAAGAGATCCCAGCTGTGACAGAAGGTCCCTTCTATTGCTTGGCTTGTCACAGTCCAGTCCGTCTAAAAAATGGCTCGGTTCTACGGGCTCATTTTGCTCATGTAAAATTGCAGCATTGTCCCAACCATCACGAAGCTGAGAGTTTTGAACATCTGGAATTGAAAGCTTGTCTTTATGACTGGGCTTCCAAGGAGTCTAAAACAGAGGTAGAAAGTTATTTAGCAGATTTTCAACAAATTGCTGATCTTTTGGTAGTAGACAAGAATTTAGCTTTGGAAGTGCAGTGCAGCTCCTTATCTTTAGAGCGCTTGAAGGAGAGAAGCGGTGCTTATCGATCCCATGGTTACCAGGTCTATTGGTTGCTTGGTAAAAAGTTGTGGCTCAAGGAAAGACTAACAAAGCTACAGGCTGGCTTTCTTTATTTTAGTCAGAATCGCGGGTTCCATCTTTGGGAATTGGATCTAACAAAGAAAGAGCTACGTTTGCAATACCTCATCCATGAGGATTTACGAGGGCGGTTGCATTATCAAACAGAAATTTTCCCTTTTGGTCAAAGGTCTTTACTGGAAGTCTTGCGGACCCCTTATCTCTCGCAACCAATGCAGCATATGGCAGTCGAGCTCGATCGGACATTTTTAACCTATATACAGCAGCAACTCTTTTATCGTCACCCAAAGTGGCTGAAGCTTCAGGAAGAACTCTATTTGCAGGGACACCATCTGATGGAACTGGGGCTGGCTTTCTTTTATCCTCTTTGTCGTCCGATCCTTTCACAGAATTTGCTTCAAATTGAAGAGGATGTAGAAGATTACTACCAGCAATTTATGAGCTATTATCAGTCGCAAGGGATCCAACCTGTTCAGATCCTTTATCCCCCACGTTTTTATGCTCAACAGAAAAGCTAACTTTCTAAGATAGAAATCCTCCCGAAATGTTCATTTTTATGCTAAAATAGTACCATTGGAGGATTAATTGAAATGGTAAAACAACGTAATGAAATTGATGAAAAATACCAGTGGGATTTGTCGACAATTTTTGCGACAGATCAAGCTTGGGAAGAAGAAGCAGCTAGCTTAGCTGCAGATATTAAAGCAGCAAGCCACTATGCTGGTCACTTGTTGGATTCAGCGCAAACACTTTTGGATACAACCAATGCTTATTTGGAATTGAGCCGTCGTTTGGAAAAGGTCTACGTCTATGCTCATATGAAAAATGACCAAGATACACGTGTGGCTAAATACCAAGAGTACCAATCAAAAGGGATGTCTCTTTATAGCTTGTTAGGCGAAACCTTTGCCTTCTATGAGCCTGAATTCATGGCCATTACGGATGAGCAGTACAAGGCCTTTGTGAGTGAGGTTCCAGCCTTGGAACAATATGGTCATTATTTTGATCGTTTGCTAGAGAAAAAAGAACATGTCTTGTCTCAAAAAGAAGAGGAATTACTTGCAGGAGCTGGTGAGATCTTTGCAGCTGGTGGTGAAACTTTTGAAATCTTGGACAATGCAGATATTGTTTTCCCAACTGTGCATGATGACAAGGGCGAAGAGGTTCAATTAACCCATGGAAACTATATTTCTTTGGTAGAATCAAAAGATCGTGCCGTTCGTAAAGAAGCTTACGAAGGTCTCTATAAGGTTTATGAACAGTATCAACATACCTATGCTAAAACCTTGCAAACCAATGTGAAAGTTCACAACTTTAATGCCAAAGTTCGCAAATTCTCGTCTGCCCGTGAAGCGGCCCTTTCTGAAAACTTTGTACCAGAAAGTGTTTATGATAGCTTGGTAGCAGCTGTGAACAAACACTTGCCACTCTTGCAACGCTATGTGCAATTGCGCTCAAAAATTCTAGGAATCTCAGACTTGAAGATGTACGATATGTATACGCCATTATCCGATACAGACTACAAGTTTACCTATGAAGAATCGTTGGCCAAAGCAGAAGAAGTCTTGGCTGTTTTGGGTGAGGACTACCTTTCTCGTGTGAAACGTGCCTTTAGCGAACGGTGGATTGATGTGCATGTCAACCAAGGGAAACGCTCGGGTGCCTATTCAGGTGGTTCTTATGATACCAATGCCTTCATGTTGTTGAACTGGCAAGATACATTGGATAATCTCTTCACCTTGGTGCATGAAACTGGTCATAGTATGCATTCTAGCTATACCCGTGAAACCCAGCCTTATGTCTATGGGGACTATTCCATCTTCCTTGCTGAAATTGCCTCTACAACCAATGAAAATATCCTAACCGAACGTCTGTTAGAAGAAGTAGAAGACGATGCGACACGCTTTGCTATTTTGAATCACTTCTTGGATGGCTTCCGTGGAACGGTCTTCCGTCAAACCCAGTTTGCCGAATTTGAGCATGCCATTCATAAAGCAGACCAAGAAGGTACGGTATTGACTAGTGAGTTCTTGAACAACCTCTATGCAGAGCTCAATGAAAAATACTATGGTCTCTCAAAAGATGATAACCCTGAGATCCAATATGAATGGGCTCGAATTCCTCACTTCTACTATAACTACTACGTCTTCCAATATTCAACTGGTTTTGCTGCAGCTTCGGCTTTAGCTGAAAAAATCGTTCATGGAACTCAGGAAGATCGTGATAAATATATCGACTACTTGAAGGCTGGAAACTCTGACTATCCACTCAACGTCATCCGTAAAGCAGGTGTGGATATGGAAAAAGAAGACTACTTGGACGCAGCCTTTGCGGTCTTTGAACGTCGGTTGAATGAATTTGAAGCCCTAGTAGAAAAATTAGGACTCGCATAAGATGGTAGAGTCTTATAGTAAAAATGCCAACCACAATATGCGCCGGCCAGTGGTTAAAGACGAGATCGTTGACTTTATGCGCACGCGTCAAAAACCGGTAGCAGGTGCCTTGGAGGAGTTAGAAGCATTCGCCCGCAAGGAAAATATTCCGATTATTCCGCATGAAACGGTAGCTTACTTTAGACTACTCCTGCAAGCCCTACAACCAAAGAAAATCCTGGAAATTGGGACAGCAATTGGATTTTCAGCGCTCTTAATGGCTGAAAATGCTCCCGATGCACAAATTACCACTATTGATCGGAATGAAGAGATGATTGGCTTTGCTAAGGAAAATCTGGCTAAATACGATCAGAGAAAACAAATCACCTTGCTTGAAGGAGATGCAGTAGATGTTTTGCAGGATTTGACAGAGACCTATGACTTTGTCTTTATGGACTCTGCTAAGTCTAAGTACATCGTCTTTTTACCACGAATTCTCGAACTCTTGGAGGTTGGGGGAGTCGTGGTATTGGATGATATTTTCCAAGGAGGAGATGTTGCCAAGGACATCATGGAAGTGCGTCGTGGGCAACGAACCATTTACCGGGGGCTTCAAAATCTCTTTCATGCGACTCTCAATCATCCAGATTTGACCGCTAGTTTGGTGCCACTTGGAGATGGTATTTTGATGATTCGGAAAAATGCAGAGACGGTAACCTTGCCAGATCCTAGCTCTTTTTAGGTAAATTTAAGGTATTCTCTCTAATTTGTGGTAAAATAGAATAAGTTTAAAAAGGAACGGAGAATAATTTTCATGAAGAAAAAACTTGTAGCAGGTGCTGTGACCTTGCTATCAGTCGTAACACTAGCAGCGTGTGCCAATGGCACAAACAAAGATATCGTGACCATGAAAGGGGACACGATTACAGTTTCTGATTTCTATGATGAAATCAAAACCAACCAAGGTGCTCAACAAGTTCTTTTCCAAATGACCATCAATAAAGTCTTTGAAAAAGAATATGGATCAAAGGTTTCTGATAAAGAAGTCGATAAAGAATTGGCTAAACAAAAGAAACAATTAGGCAAACAATTCGATGCATACTTGGCGCAACAAGGCTTGACGGAAGAAACAGCGAAGAAACAAATCCGTAGCAATATGTTGTTGGAATATGCAGTCAACCAAGCTGCTAAGAAAGATATCAAAGAGTCTGACTACAAGTCGGCTTTTGAATCTTACACACCAGAAGTGACAGCACAAATTATCAAGTTGGATTCAGAAGATAAAGCAAAAGAAGTGTTGGAAGCAGCTAAAGCGGAAGGTGCAGACTTTGCCCAAATCGCCAAAGACAATTCAACAGATACTGCTACAAAAGACAAAGGTGGCGAAGTCAAGTTCGATTCAGGAACAGCAGATATTCCATCTCAAGTCAAAGAAGCTGCCTTTAAGTTGGATGAGAACGGCATTTCAGATGTGATCACAGTTTCAGCAGGTCAAAACTATTCTGCTAGCTACTATATTGTCAAATTGAATAAGAAGACAGAAAAAGGTTCTGACTGGAAGAAATACGAAAAACGTTTGAAAGAGATCATTGTTAACGGTCGTAAGCAAGATACCAACTACATCCGTAGCATTATTGCAAAAGCGATGACCAATGCCAATATCAAGGTCAAAGATGATGCCTTCAAATCAACCTTCAACCAATATTTGCAAAATATCGGTGTTCAAACGAGCGATAGCAGTTCATCATCTAAAAAATAGTTGACGGTTCCTTTTGGAACTTGTATAATGAAATAGTTGAGAATAAATCATTGTTACTCGGAATCAGAGAAGTGGCGGGGGTGCGAGCCATGGAAGAGAAATGATTTTGCTACTCGGCTGAGACAATTGCATACAAAATGAAGAATGACAAGTTCATTGAATGAAGGTGGTACCGCGGTTTTTCGCCCTTCGTTTAGTGGCTTGTCTTTTGTTTATGGGCAGTTGTCTGGAGCTTTTTAAAGGAGATCAAAAGATGCGAACCTATCAAGTGAAACAAAAATTTCGATTGGGTGGCGAGCGGTTCGATATCAAAGATGAGTTGGGAAATGTTGAGTACCAGGTTGAGGGATCTTTTCTTAAGATTCCCAAGACTTTTACCATCTATGATAAGAATGGACAAGAAGTGAGCCACATTACTAAAAAAACAATCAGCCTTCTTCCCAAATTTGTGGTTGAGTTGAAGGATGGGGACCGCTTTTTTATCAATAAAAAACTGACGCTCTTTAGAGACAAATACGATATCGAAGATTTGGGGCTTCGGGTGCAGGGAAATATCTGGGACCTGGAATTCAAATTGTTCGATGATCGGGATCAAATCGTCGCTGAGATTAGCAAAGAACTCTTTCATCTAACCTCTACCTATCAAGTATCGGTTTATGAGGATGAATACGCTGATTTAGTCATCTCACTGTGTGTCGCCATCGATTATGTCGAAATGTTAGAAGCTAGCGCAAATTAATCTTAAAAAATTAGGAGACAAATATGAAACAATTATCTAGTGCACAAGTCCGTCAAATGTGGCTTGATTTCTGGGCAAGCAAAGGCCACTCTGTAGAACCATCTGTTAGCTTGGTTCCTGTAAATGACCCAACGCTTTTATGGATCAACTCAGGGGTTGCCACTCTTAAGAAATACTTCGATGGAACCATCAAACCTGAAAATCCACGGATTACCAATGCTCAAAAGGCTATTCGTACCAACGATATCGAAAACGTAGGGAAGACTGCCCGTCACCATACCATGTTTGAAATGTTGGGGAACTTCTCCATCGGGGATTACTTCCGTGACGAAGCCATCACATGGGCTTATGAGCTTTTGACAAGTCCGGAATGGTTTGACTTCCCCAAAGACAAACTTTACATGACCTATTACCCTGACGACAAAGATTCATACAACCGCTGGATCGCTGTTGGTGTGGATCCAAGTCACTTGATCCCAATTGAAGACAACTTCTGGGAAATCGGTGCAGGGCCTTCTGGACCAGATACAGAAATCTTCTTTGACCGTGGAGAAGCCTTTGACCCTGAAAATATCGGTCTTCGTCTGCTTGCAGAAGATATCGAAAACGACCGTTACATCGAAATCTGGAACATTGTCTTGTCACAATTTAACGCTGACCCTGCTGTTCCTCGTAGCGAATACAAGGAATTGCCACACAAGAACATTGATACGGGCGCAGGTTTAGAACGTTTGGTAGCCGTTATCCAAGGGGCGAAGACTAACTTTGAAACAGACCTCTTCATGCCGATCATCCGTGAAGTTGAAAAGATGTCTGGTAAAACCTACGATCCAGATGGCGACAATATGAGCTTCAAGGTGATTGCTGACCACATCCGTTCGCTTTCATTTGCGATTGGAGATGGGGCTCTTCCAGGTAATGAAGGACGCGGTTACGTTCTTCGTCGTCTCCTCCGTCGTGCTTCCATGCATGGTCAAAAATTGGGGATTGAAGGAACCTTCTTGTATAAATTGGTTCCAACTGTTGGGAAGATCATGGAAAGCTACTACCCAGAAGTACTTGAAAAACAAGACTTTATCGAAAAAATTATCAAGAGTGAAGAAGAATCATTTGCTCGTACCTTGAACTCTGGTCAACACTTTGCCCAAACCATCGTTGAAGACTTGAAAGCTAAAGGTCAAACAGTGATTGCTGGTCAAGATGTCTTCAAACTTTATGATACATACGGATTCCCTGTAGAATTGACAGAAGAAATCGCCGAAGAAGCTGGAATGACAGTCGATCGTGAAGGTTTTGAAGCAGCTATGAAGGAACAACAAGAGCGTGCGCGTGCATCAGCTGTCAAAGGCGGATCTATGGGGATGCAAAATGAAACCCTTCAAAACATTACAGTTGAAAGTAGCTTCAACTACAATGCCAGCCAATTGCCTTCTAAGTTGGTGGCTATCGTAGCGGACAATGCTGAAGTAGAGGCTGTATCAGAAGGGACTGCATCATTGATCTTTGCAGAAACTCCATTCTACGCTGAAATGGGTGGACAAGTTGCGGACCATGGTCAAATCTTGGATGCTGCAGGAAACGTCGTAGCGACGGTGACAGATGTTCAAAAAGCACCAAATGGACAGCCACTCCATACTGTTGAAGTTCTTGCTCCTCTTGCCTTGAACCAAGAATACACTTTGGCGATCGATACCAATCGTCGTCATCGTGTCATGAAGAACCACACAGCAACTCACTTGCTCCATGCGGCTCTTCACAATATCCTTGGTAACCACGCAACCCAAGCGGGATCTCTCAATGAAGTAGAATTCCTTCGCTTTGACTTTACTCACTTCCAAGCCGTGACTCCAGAAGAATTGCGCGCTATTGAACAACAAGTCAATGAAAAGATTTGGGAAGCGATCGCAGTCGAAACGATTGAAACAGATATCGATACTGCTAAAGAAATGGGAGCCATGGCCCTCTTTGGTGAAAAATACGGTAAAGAAGTTCGTGTTGTCACTATTGGTGATTACTCTGTTGAGCTCTGTGGTGGTACTCACGTAGGCAATACTTCTGAAATTGGTCTCTTCAAGATTGTCAAAGAAGAAGGAATCGGATCAGGAACTCGTCGTATCTTAGCAGTAACTGGTAAGGAAGCCTTCGAAGCATACCGTGAACAAGAAGACGCACTGAAAGCAGTCGCAGCAACCTTGAAAGCACCTCAACTCAAGGAAGTCCCTCATAAGGTGGAAGGTCTTCAAGAACAACTCCGTCAATTGCAAAAAGAAAATGCAGAATTGAAGGAAAAAGCGGCAGCAGCTGCAGCAGGCGATGTCTTCAAGAATGTTCAAGAAGCAAACGGCCACCGTTACATTGCCAGCCAAGTTTCTGTATCAGATGCAGGTGCCCTTCGTACCTTTGCGGATAACTGGAAACAAAAAGATTACTCTGATGTGCTTGTTCTTGTCGCAGCCATCGGTGACAAGGTCAATGTCCTTGTAGCCAGCAAGACAAAAGAAGTCCATGCAGGTAATGTCATTAAAGAATTGGCTCCAATCGTCGATGGACGTGGTGGTGGTAAACCAGACATGGCCATGGCAGGAGGAAGCAACCAAGCGAAAATCCAAGAATTGTTGGATGCTGTAGCAGGTAAATTGTAATTATCGAAGAGGTTGGATGTTTGTTCAACCTCTTTTTTCAACAAAGAAGCAGAGCCAATTAGAAAAAGAATGCAACAAAAAAACCTTTCCGTTTGGAAAGGTTTTTGTCTTATAGTCCGTAATTGTAATCGTCATCCTGCATGGCTTCTACTTCACCGAGAAGGTAACCATTTCCGACTTGAGAGAAGAAGTCGTGGTTAGAGGTACCGGTTGAGATTCCGTTCATGACGATTGGGTTAACGTCATCTGCTGAGTCTGGGAAAAGCGGATCTTGTCCCAAGTTCATGAGGGCTTTATTGGCGTTGTATCGAAGGAAGGTCTTGACTTCCTCAGTCCAGCCCACACCATCATAGAGGCTCTCTGTGTAACCTTCTTCATTCTCATAGAGAGTGTAGAGCAGATCATACATCCACTCTTTGAGTTTTTCTTGTTCTTCTTCTGATAATTCGTTAAATCCAAGTTGGAACTTGTAGCCGATATAGGTTCCGTGAACTGATTCATCACGAATGATCAACTTGATGATTTCAGCTACGTTGGCCAATTTGTTGTTTCCAAGATAGTAGAGAGGTGTGAAGAAACCAGAGTAGAAGAGGAAGGTTTCAAGGAAGACGCTGGCAACTTTCTTTTCAAGAGGGGTCCCATTGAGGTAGATTTCGTTGATGATTTCTGCCTTCTTTTGAAGGAAAGGATTGGTGTTGGTCCATTCGAAAATCTCTTCGATTTCTGACTTGGTATTCAAAGTAGAAAAGATAGAAGAGTATGACTTAGCATGGACTGATTCCATAAATTGGATGTTGTTAAAGACAGCTTCTTCATGGGGAGTACGAATATCCGCACGAAGAGCCTGAACACCTGTTTCAGATTGCATGGTATCTAGAAGGGTTAATCCCCCAAAGACTTTACCAACTAGGTCTTTTTCTTTATTAGACAACTTTCTCCAGTCATCCAAGTCGTTTGACAAAGGGATACGTGTATCCAACCAGAATTGCTCTGTCAGTTTTTCCCAGGTCGATTTATCGATGACATCTTCGATTGCATTCCAGTTAATGGCTTTGTAGTATGTTTCCATTTGCATCACTTTCTTTTTCTATTCATTCAATCGTTACTATTCTACCATAAATTGATAGAATACCGCACAAAAAGTCGGCGAACCGACTTTTGATAGCTATCTAGGATAGCGGATTAGATGACACAGCTTTCACATTGGTTGGCGCCAACTTCTCCACCATCATCTGTAAAGGTACGGACGTAGTAGATAGACTTGATACCCTTGTTAAAGGCGTAGTTCCGAAGGATAGACAAGTCACGAGTGGTTTGTTTGTTTTCAGTTTTCCATTCGTAAAGACCCTTTGGAATATCGCTACGCATAAAGAGAGTCAGTGAAAGACCTTGGTCTACGTGTTCAGTTGCGGCAGCATAGACATCGATGACTTTTCGCATATCCATGTCGTAGGCAGAAGTGTAGTAAGGAATCGTTTCCGTTGACAATCCTGCTGCAGGGTAGTAGATCTTACCGATTTTTTTCTCTTGGCGTTCTTCAATCCGTTGTGTGATTGGGTGGATAGAAGCAGATACGTCATTGATGTAGCTGATAGATCCATTTGGTGCGACAGCCAAGCGGTTTTGGTGGTAAAGACCATCTGCTTGAACTTTAGCACGCAGTTCTGCCCAATCCTCTGCACTTGGGATAAAGATATCTTTAAAGAGTTCTTTGACGCGATCAGATTTTGGTACAAATTCTCCAGTCATGTACTTATCAAAGTATCTACCGTTGGCATAATCAGATTTTTCAAAATTGTGGAAGGTGACACCACGTTCGCGTGCAATGTTATTTGATTCTACGAGAGTCCAGTAGTTCATGAGCATGAAGTAGATACTTGTGAACTCAACAGACTCAGGGGATCCGTATTCAATCAATTGTTGCGCAAGGTAGCTGTGAAGTCCCATAGCTCCAAGTCCGAACGAATGCGCCAGTTTATTTCCGTGGTCGATAGTTGGAACGGCCACGATATGAGAGCTATCTGTAACGAAGGTCAAAGCACGGACCATGGCACGAATCGAACGTCCAAAATCAGGTGAAGTCATCATGTTAACCACGTTGGTTGAACCAAGGTTACATGAGACGTCAGTTCCCATTTTAATGAATTCTTGAGCATCGTTAATCAAGCTTGGCTCTTGAACCTGGAGGATCTCTGAACACAAGTTACTCATGATGATTTTCCCATCAACAGGGTTTGCCCGGTTAGCAGTATCGATGTTGACTACATATGGATAGCCAGATTCTTGTTGCAATTTAGAAATTTCAGTTTCCAAATCACGTGCTTTAATTTTTGTCTTGCGGATGTTTGGATTAGCAACCAACTCATCGTATTTTTCAGTGATGTCGATGTAATTGAATGGTACTCCGTATTCACGTTCCACAGAGTATGGGCTGAAGAGGTACATTTCTTCATTTTTACGAGCCAACTCATAGAACTTGTCTGGTACGACGACGCCAAGTGAGAGAGTCTTAACCCGAACTTTTTCATCAGCATTTTCTTTCTTAGTAGAAAGAAAGGCGATGATGTCTGGGTGAAAGACATTGAGGTAAACCACCCCAGCCCCTTGGCGTTGTCCCAATTGGTTAGAGTAAGAGAAGCTATCTTCAAAGAGTTTCATAACAGGTACGACCCCAGAAGCGGCTCCTTCATACCCCTTGATCGGTGCTCCAGCTTCACGAAGGTTGCTGAGGGAAATCCCAACCCCACCACCGATACGTGAAAGTTGAAGGGCAGAGTTGATGGAACGTCCGATCGCGTTCATATCATCGGTTACCTGGATCAAGAAACATGAAACCAATTCTCCACGGCGGGCACGTCCAGCGTTTAAGAAAGAAGGAGTCGCTGGTTGGTAGCGTTGGTGGATAATTTCGTTTGCGATGTCTCGCGCGATAGCTTCATTTCCATCTGCAAAATAGAGAGCATTGAAGAAGACACGGTCTTCCATGCTTTCAAGATAGTATTCTCCATCATTTGTTTTCAAAGCGTATTGGTTATAGAATTTGTAGGCCGCCATGAAGGACTTGAATTGGAAGTTTTGGTCTTTGATAAATTGGGCCAATTCCTCTAAAAATTCAGGACGGTATTTCTCGATAAAAGCTCTCTCAATGTAATTGTGCTCGAGAAGGTACTGAATCTTGTCTGTAATCGAGTCAAAGGCTTTAGTATTTGGTACAACATTTTCTTTAAAGAACGCATCCAAAGCTTCTTTATCCTTATGAAGCATGATTTGGCCGTTTACTGGACGGTTGATTTCATTGTTAAGACGAAAATACGTCACATCTTCAAGAGATTTTAATCCCATAATAATCCTTTTCTAGTTCAAAAAAATGAAGAGGAGAAGTCCTCTCTTTACAAGTAAAAAGTCTAGTGTTAGGTTGCTAACGCTAGACCCTATTTAAGCAAAATACTGTGTTTATTATGAAAGTTTCTTCAACTTAGCTGGTTGAAAACCAGAAAATACTTCATCCGGTGTTTGAATAACTGGAGCAGCATTGAAGCCAAGGTTCTTAACATGCTCTACAAATTCTGGCTGTTCATCTAAGTTAATTTCGCGATATTCCACGTGATTGCTATCGAGGAATCGCTTGGTCATTTTGCATTGAACACAATTATTTTTTGAATAAATGGTTACCATTTCTTTTCCGTTCTCCTATCGAAATATAAATCTGTAAACAGTATAAACAAAATCCAGCAACTTGTCAACAAAATAAAACTAAATATTGTGCAAAGAGATGAAATGGAGTTTTCAAAGCACAATATATTGTGGTGAGTGAAAAGTGTGAAAATCGAAGAAATGGGATAGGAATAGGCTTTAAAGCATCTTTAATTAGTTATAATTTTTTGGTGAATCAATATCCTGTGGTTAAAGAGCTTCTTTTCATTGAAAGCGGAGGAAAATGTTACTTATAATATAGTAGAAAATTGAAAAGATATTTCCTCTGTTCTTCAAGTGCTTCTTAAAATGTATCTAAATTGGGATTTTTCGCAGTCTTTTTCTGTAAGTCAGTGATAAAAATCTTGAAAAAAATTTCAAAAGATGATATAATACCAAATTGTAAGGGTTATCAAAAGGTAACTCAAAAACTATTTTTAAAAAGGAGAGTCAAACTATGGCTTCTAAAGATTTCCACATCGTGGCAGAAACAGGTATCCACGCACGTCCAGCAACTTTGTTGGTTCAAACTGCTAGCAAATTTGCTTCAGATATTACTCTTGAATACAAAGGTAAATCAGTTAACTTGAAATCAATCATGGGTGTTATGAGCCTTGGTGTTGGTCAAGGAGCAGACGTTGTAATCTCTGCAGAAGGTGCTGACGCTGATGATGCTATCGCAGCTATCTCAGAAACAATGACTAAAGAAGGATTGGCTTAAAATATGACAAAAATGCTAAAAGGAATTGCAGCATCTGACGGTGTTGCCGTTGCTAAGGCATATTTGCTCATTCAACCAGACTTATCATTTGAGACTGTTTCAGTCGAAGATACAAGTGCAGAAGAAGCTCGTTTGGATGCAGCTCTTGAAGCTTCACAAAACGAGCTTTCTCTTATCCGGGAGAATGCAGTAGCAAGCCTTGGTGAAGAAGCAGCGCAAGTTTTTGATGCGCATATGATGGTTCTTGCTGACCCTGAAATGATTGGTCAGATCAAAGAAACAATTCGTACGAAAAAAATCAATGCAGAAGCAGGCTTGAAAGAAGTCACTGACATGTTCATTGCGATCTTTGAAGGAATGGAAGACAATCCTTACATGCAAGAACGTGCGGCAGATATTCGTGACGTTACCAAACGTGTCCTTGCCAACTTGCTTGGTAAGAAATTGCCAAACCCTGCTTCTATCAATGAAGAAGCAATCGTGGTTGCGCATGACTTGACTCCATCTGATACAGCGCAGTTGAACAAAAAGTATGTAAAAGCTTTTGTTACGAATATCGGTGGACGTACCAGTCACTCAGCTATCATGGCTCGTACACTTGAAATCGCAGCTGTTCTTGGTACAAATAACATCACAGAACTTGTCAAAGATGGTGATGTTTTGGCTGTTTCAGGGATCACTGGTGAAGTGGTGATCAACCCTACTGAAGAACAAATTGCAGAGTTCAAAGCAGCTGGTGAAGCTTATGCTAAACAAAAAGCTGAATGGGCTCTCCTTAAAGATGCGAAAACAGTGACTGCTGATGGAAAACACTTCGAGTTGGCTGCCAACATCGGTACACCTAAAGACGTTGAAGGTGTAAACGATAATGGTGCAGAAGCTGTTGGTCTTTACCGTACAGAATTCTTGTACATGGATTCTCAAGACTTCCCAACGGAAGATGACCAATACGAAGCCTACAAAGCAGTTCTTGAAGGTATGAATGGTAAACCTGTGGTTGTTCGTACAATGGATATCGGTGGGGATAAAGAACTTCCTTACTTCGACCTTCCTAAAGAAATGAACCCATTCTTAGGTTTCCGTGCTTTGCGTATTTCTATCTCTGAAACTGGTAATCAAATGTTCCGTACCCAATTGCGTGCCTTGCTTCGTGCATCTGTTCACGGTAAATTGCGGATCATGTTCCCAATGGTTGCTTTGTTGACGGAGTTCCGTACTGCTAAAGGTATTCTTGAAGAAGAAAAAGCTAAATTGCTTGCTGAAGGTGTTGCTGTGGCAGATGATATCCAAGTAGGTATCATGATTGAAATCCCAGCTGCAGCAATGCTTGCGGACCAATTTGCTAAAGAAGTTGATTTCTTCTCAATCGGTACAAATGACTTGATCCAATACACAATGGCTGCTGACCGTATGAACGAACAAGTTTCATACCTTTACCAACCATATAACCCATCAATCCTTCGTTTGATCAATAACGTGATCAAAGCAGCTCACGCTGAAGGCAAATGGGCAGGTATGTGTGGTGAAATGGCCGGTGACCAAACTGCTGTTCCACTTCTTGTCGGAATGGGCTTGGATGAGTTCTCTATGTCAGCGACATCTGTCCTTCGTACACGTAGCTTGATGAAGAAACTCGACACAGCTAAAATGCAAGAATACGCTAACCGTGCTCTGACTGAATGTTCAACAATGGAAGAAGTTCTTGAACTTTCAAAAGAATACGTGAACGTAGACTAAGAGTCGATCAAGACTAAGACAAATTTGTCTTAGTCTTTTTTTACATTGTACATAAAAATGTTCATTTTATTCGTAATAAACTAGTTAGTAATAAAAATAGTGATTTAAATGTTCGGTTTTTGTTTGATTTTCCTCGTATATATAGTATAATCGTAAGTAAGATAAGGAGGATGACCAAGGAAGGATCGAAAAGGTTCGGGAAAGAAAATGGAAAAACTTTTCCTGATAATTTTACATGATTTTACAGGAATCAACTTGAAAATTAAGTGATTTTATAGTAGAATAATACCAAATAGAAAACGCTTTCAAAAAACAAAGAGGTGAGTATATGGATAGAAGCACAGACTTATGGACATTTGGAAGAGGGGATAATTTCCATCTTCAAGAGTACTTAGGAGCTCACAAGGAAACAAGGGGAGAACAAGAAGGCTTTACCTTCCGTGTTTGGGCTCCCAATGCTCAGGCGGTGGATCTGATTGGTGATTTCACTGATTGGGAAGCTCGTAAAATTCCAATGGTTCGTAATGAAGGAGGCGTCTGGGAAGTCTTCTGTTCCGATGCAAAAGAGGGAGATATATACAAGTATTTGGTGACTCGACAAAATGGTCATCAGGTGCAAAAAATCGATCCTCTAGCATTATGGATGGAAAAGAGACCCAATACAGGATCTATTATTAAGACCATTCCAGAGAAAAACTGGAAAGATGGTCTCTGGAGAGCACGCCGCAAAAAACTTGGTTTTAAGGAACGACCTGTTAATATTTATGAGGTTCACGCAGGATCGTGGAAACGTAATGAGGATCACAGTTCCTATACCTTCAAACAACTAAAAGAAGAATTGATTCCATATTTGGTGGAGATGAACTACACCCACGTGGAATTTATGCCAGTGATGGCCCATCCATTGGGCTTGAGTTGGGGCTATCAGCTCATGGGATATTTTGCACTCGAGCAGACTTATGGTAGCCCAGAAGAGTTTCAAGACTTCGTGGAAGAATGCCACCTCAACAATATCGGAGTGATCGTGGATTGGGTACCAGGACATTTCATTATCAATGATGATGCCTTGGCTTATTATGATGGAACACCAACCTTTGAATACCAGGATGAACATCGTGCTCATAACTACGGATGGGGAGCCTTGAACTTCGATTTAGGGAAGAATCAAGTCCAGTCATTCTTGATTTCTAGTTTGAAGTTTTGGATTGATACCTATCATTTAGATGGGATTCGGGTCGATGCTGTGAGCAATATGCTCTATCTTGACTACGATAGCGGTCCATGGACACCAAATATTGATGGTGGAAACCTCAACTACGAAGGCGTTCATTTCCTTAGACGGTTGAATGCGATTATCAAGAACGAACACCCAGATGTCATGATGATTGCAGAAGAAAGTTCTGCTGGTCAAAAGATCACGGGTCCTGAAGAAGAAGGTGGTCTAGGCTTTGACTATAAATGGAATATGGGTTGGATGAATGATATTCTCCGATTCTATGAGGAAGACCCGGTCTACAGGAAATTTGACTTTAATCTGGTGACCTTTAGTTACATGTATGCATTTTCTGAGAATTTCTTACTACCATTTTCACATGATGAAGTGGTGCACGGTAAGAAGAGTTTGATGCACAAGATGTGGGGAGATCGTTACAATCAATTTGCTGGACTCCGTAATCTCTTAACCTATCAGATCTGCCATCCAGGTAAGAAATTGCTCTTTATGGGTTCAGAATTTGGTCAATTTTTGGAATGGAAGTCAGAGGAGCAACTGGAATGGGGGAATCTAGAGGATGAAATGAATGCTAAGATGCGTCGTTTCACTTCTCAGCTCAATCATTTCTACAAAGAACACAAAGAATTGTGGGAGATTGATGATAGCTTTGATGGCTTAGAGATTATTGATGCAGATAACCGGGATCAGAGCGTCTTGTCTATGGTCCGGAAGAATCGTAAAGGCGAGCTTCTAGTATGTGTCTTCAATATGGCACCAGTAGAACGCAAGGACTTTACGATTGGTGTGCCTGTATCAGCGGTCTATGAAGAAATTTGGAATACAGAATTAGAAGAATGGGGAGGTGTCTGGAAAGAGCACAATCCGACAGTTCAGTCTCAAGAGGGACTGTGGAAGGATTATGAACAAACCTTGACCTTTACCTTGCCGGCTTTAGGAGCTAGCATTTGGAAGGTAAAACGTAAGGTGCGTAAGACAAAATCTAAAACATCAGATAAGAAATGACGATCGGTTGACTCTATGGGAGTCCAAGCTTTAAAAAGAGGAAGTAGTCAATGAAGAATGAAATGCTCGCTTTAATTCTTGCCGGTGGGCAAGGAACACGTCTTGGAAAATTAACCAAAAACATCGCAAAACCTGCGGTTCAATTTGGTGGGCGCTATCGGATTATCGATTTTGCGCTATCAAACTGCGCCAACTCAGGAATTCACAATGTTGGTGTGATTACACAGTACCAGCCACTGGCCCTCAATAGTCATATTGGAAATGGTTCAAGCTGGGGATTGGATGGAATCAATACAGGTGTTTCTATTTTGCAACCTTATTCAGCTAGTGAAGGAAATCGTTGGTTCGAAGGTACTAGTCATGCCATCCTCCAAAACATCGACTATATCGACAGCATCAATCCTGAATATGTCTTGATTCTTTCTGGTGACCATATCTACAAGATGGATTATGATGATATGCTTCAAGCGCACAAGGATAATAATGCGAGCTTGACTGTTGCCGTCCTAGATGTACCTTTGAAGGAAGCGAGTCGTTTTGGAATCATGAATACCGATGCTAATAATCGGATTGTTGAATTTGAAGAAAAACCAGCTGAACCAAAATCTACCAAGGCTTCCATGGGGATTTACATCTTTGACTGGGCTCGTCTGCGCAATATGTTGGTTGCTGCTGAAAAGAGCGATATCGATATGTCAGACTTCGGTAAAAATGTCATTCCAACTTATCTAGAATCAGGCGAAAGTGTTTATGCTTATGAATTCAATGGTTATTGGAAAGACGTTGGTACGATTGAGTCTCTTTGGGAAGCCAATATGGAATATATCGATCCGAATAATGCTTTGGATAGTCGCGATCGTCACTGGAAAATCTATTCACGCAACCTCATTTCTCCACCGAACTTCTTTGGGGAACATGGCCACATCGAAGATTCTCTTGTCGTCGACGGTTGTTCGGTAGACGGTACAGTCAAACACTCCATCTTATCAACAGAAGCTCAAGTTCGTGAAGGAGCAGTTGTCGAAGATGCTGTCGTGATGAGCAATGCCATTATCGGTAAAGGAGCTGTCGTGAAACGCGCGATTATCGGAGAAGGCGCAGTCATTGCAGAAGGTGTCGTGATTGATGGAACAGAGGAAGTACAAGTTGTCGGTTACAATGAAAAAGTGGGGGTAGCAACAGATGAAGATTGATAAATATTCAGCCATTTTAGGAAATACAGTTGGGTATCATGATATGTCCACTTTGACCAGCCATCGTCCGGTAGCATCCCTACCGTTTGATGGGAAATACCGCTTAATCGACTTCCCATTGTCTAGTCTTGCAAATGCTGGTATTCGTAGTGTTTTTGGGATTTTCCAACAAGAAAATATTAGTTCGGTCTTTGACCATATTCGTTCAGGTCGTGAGTGGGGCTTGTCTACTTTATTGAGCCACTATTACCTCGGAATCTATAATACTCCAGTTGAAAATACAACGGTAGGACCAGAATACTACCAACAATTATTAACCTATTTGAAACGGTCTGGTTCTAATCAAACAGTTGCTTTGAACTGTGATGTATTAATGAATATTGACCTCAATCAGATTTTCCACCTTCATAATACCATTGATCGTCCGATTACAGTGGTTTATAAAAAGTTGCATCTGCAAAACATTTCTGAAGTGAATGCTGTCTTGGAAATTGATGAAACAGACCATGTTACAGAGCAAAAACTTTTTGATGGTCAGAATCCTGATGAAGTCTACAATATGTCAACAGATGTCTTTATTGTAGATACTCCTTGGTTGATTGAAAAAATTGAAGAAGAAGCCAAAAAAGAATACCCACAAAAACTGCGCTATATCTTACGTGAATTGGCGGTGGAATACAATGCCTTTGCCTTTGAATATACAGGTTACTTAGCCAATATTCATTCAGTTGAATCATACTACCATGCAAACTTGGATATGTTGGAAAACCAAAAATTCATGAAGCTCTTTTCACCAAACCAAAAGGTGTATACGAAAGTGAAGAATGAAGAACCAACGTATTATTCCAAGACATCACATATTAAAACGTCTCAATTTGCTTCGGGTAGTATTGTAGAAGGAACCGTTGAACGTTCCATTGTTTCACGTCGGGTACGCCTTCATGAAGGTTCAGAGGTCCGCAGTAGTCTTCTCTTCCCTGGTGTTGTGATTCATGAAAATGCAATCGTCGAACATGCCATCCTGGATAAGGGTGTCGAAGTGGCTGCTGGTGTGACGATTCGTGGGACAGAAGAAGCACCTGTCGTGGTTAAAAAAGGAACGATTGTTACAGAGGATATTGTCTAATGAAACTATTATTTGTTGCAGCTGAAGGAGCACCGTTTTCTAAAACAGGTGGTTTGGGAGACGTCATTGGCGCTCTTCCTAAATCCTTAGCTAAAAGTGGTCATGATGTGCGCGTGATCCTCCCATACTATGATATGGTAGAAGCAAAATTTGGGGATCAAATTGAAGACGTCTTGCATTTTGAGACCAAGGTTGGCTGGAGAAGTCAATATGTGGGTGTGAAACGCATTGTACGAGATGGAGTCACCTTTTACTTTATTGATAACCAACACTATTTCTTTAGAGGCCATGTGTATGGTGACTTTGATGATGGCGAACGGTTTGCCTTTTTCCAGCTCGCGGCCTTAGAAACGATGGAACGGGTTGACTTCATTCCAGATGTTCTTCATGCACATGATTACCATACGGCGATGATTCCTTTCTTGCTTAAGGAAAAATACCGTTGGATTCAAGCTTATCATGGGATTAAGACAGTATTGACCATCCATAATTTGGAATTCCAAGGTCAGTTTGACCCAGGAATGTTGTGGGATTTATTCGGAGTGGGATTTGAACGCTATGCAGACGGAACACTTCGGTGGAATGATTGCCTGAATTGGATGAAAGCCGGCATTCTATATGCTGACCGTGTGACAACCGTATCTCCTAGTTATGCACATGAGATTATGACTTCTGAATACGGTTGTGGCTTGGATCAGATCCTTCGGATGGAATCTGGCAAGGTGACCGGTATTGTTAACGGGATTGATGCGGATTTATATAATCCTGAAACGGATCCGCTCCTGACATATCACTTCAGTCTCTCAGATCTTTCAGGTAAAGCAGCTAGTAAACGAGCTCTTCAAGAACGTGTCGGTCTACCCGTTCGCGATGATGTACCTTTGTTTGGGATCGTCTCTCGTTTGACACGCCAAAAAGGTTTTGATGTTGTGGTAGAAGAGTTGCATCAACTCTTGCAAAAGGATATTCAGATTGTCTTGCTCGGTACAGGAGATCCTGGATTTGAAAATGCCTTTGCTTGGTTCGGTCATGCTTTTCCGGATAAACTGTCGGCTAATATCACATTTGATGTCCAATTGGCCCAAGAAATCTATGCAGCGTCAGATGTCTTCTTGATGCCAAGCCGCTTTGAACCATGTGGCCTTTCTCAAATGATGGCCATGCGTTATGGAACCCTTCCTTTGGTGCATGAAGTTGGCGGACTTCGAGATACGGTCCAACCGTATAATGTTGTTGATGGAAGTGGAACAGGCTTTAGCTTCAATAATTTATCTGGCTACTGGTTTAACTGGGCAGTTGATGAGGCTTTAGCTGTTTACTACAATGACAAACAGGCTTGGTATGGCCTGCAAGAACAAGCCATGACTCGTGATTTCTCATGGGATACGGCTAGTCAACGATACAACGATTTGTACCAATCCTTATAAATAGATCTATGATACAAACGCCTTTCGAGGCGTTTTTTTGTTTTGCTTTCTTCCTATAAAGAAAACGGTTTATTTTTTTGAGTTTTAGAGCTTGCTAAAATAGAAGAAAAAAGATAAGATAGGTAAAGGTAAAAAATCCCGGGAAGGTCCTTGTTTTTGGAGATGGTCCCATCCTCTTTAATCAATAAGGGCCTACATGTGGTTCAAATATTACTATATAGGAATTTTAGGATGAAAAAAGCTAAACAAACTTTTGAAAAAATGACCAAATATTCGATTCGGAAATTATCTGTCGGGGTTGGTCCTGTTGCCATTGGAGCCTTTTTATTAGGGGGAACTCTCTTAGGAGCTCGTCCTGTACAAGCAGATCAGGTGACCTTACCTGCTAATGTGCACTTAGGTTATGTGACAGAAGAAGAGCTAACCGCTGAAGAAAAAGCACAGGTGATTCATGCAATTCCTGAAGACTATCAAAATGAAGATACGTTCTTTCTAGTCTATAAGAAGAAGGAGGCAACTCAGCCAGTGCTTCCCCAAACTGGAAGTCAGGAAGTGGCCCTCTTTGGCCTAAGTCTAGCCACAGCTTCCTTTGCTGTCCTCTTACTCTCTAAAAAGCACCGGAAGAAGGTCATGGGCGTCCTTTTGATTGGAGCCATGGGACAAAGTCTTCTACTTCCAGTTGAAGTCGCAGCCCTACAAAATCAAGTCTTGCGCGCTTATAATCAGGATCTTGCGATCGCATCGAGCGAAGATCTTGCAAATGGAGTGATTCAAATTGACGGCTACGACTATGTGGGCTATCTGCGTTACCCGTCAGTCCAAAAGACGAACTTACAAGAGCCGAAGGCTATTCAGAGAATCCAACCATCTGTAGAGAGTTCGATCAAAACAAGTGCAGGGATTGCACAAATGGAACCACAAGCGCGTGTGACGCCAGAAGTCGCTCCAGCCTTTCCTCAAATTGAAAAACCAAGCCTGGAAGTCACTACTGAGCCTGTGCCATTTGAAACCGTCAACCAAGCTGATCCTACATTAGCCAAAGGGCAAACCAAGGTGCTGACAGCTGGCCAAAATGGAGAGCGGACTATCTTGACGGAAGTCAGCGTGGTAGATGGACAAGAAGTTCGCAGAGTAGTTGAAAGCAAAGTCACCAAAGAACCAGTTTCACAAATTCTTGCCGTTGGGACAAAAGAAGATGCCCAACCAATCCCTCAACCAAGTCCTTCTCCAGTTGTAACAGCTAAGGGGACGCAGGAAGAAGGTCACGTCGGTGAAGCTCCTGTTCAACCAGAGAATCCAGTCTATACAGGTGTGGTAGAAGCTAAGGGAACGCAGGAAGAAGGCCATGTAGGGGAAGCCCCTGTTCAACCAGAGACTCCAGCCTATACAGGAGTAGTGGAAGCCAAGGGAACACAGGAAGAAGGTCATGTAGGGGAAGCCCCTGTTCAACCGGAGAACCCAGAATATACCGGTGTAGTAGAAGCTAAGGGAACACAGGAAGAAGGCTATGTCGGCGAATCCCCTGTTCAACCGGAGAACCCAGCCTATACAGGTGTGGTGGAAGCCAAAGGGACACAAGAAGAAGGCCATGTCGGCGAAGCTCCTGTTCAACCGGAGAACCCAGCCTATCAAGTTACAGAAGGGACGGTAACAGAGACAGAAACGGTAATCCTTCCATATGAAACAGAGTATGTAACGGATGCCAATCGTTACACCGATGAAGAAAGCCTTCTTCAGAAAGGCGAGGCTGGAAGCCAGGAGATTCATCGTGTTTATAAGACGGTCAATGGCGAGAAGATTGGCGATCCCGTGAGCACGACAACTGAAACAGTAAAAGCTCCTGTGACAGAAAAAATTAGTCGTGGGACTAAGGCGATTGAAGGCCAAAAAGATGAAGTTGCTTTTGAAGAAATTCCATTTAAGACGGTAACCGAACAAGATGCCACCTTGCTAAAAGGAACCGAAAGGGTTTCTCAAACCGGTAAGAATGGGAAGAAGAAAATCACCAAGGTCTATAAGACCATTAAGGGAGTTAAGACAACGGATGCTCCTACGATTTCTGAGGAAGTAGTTGAACAGGCGCAAGATCAGATCATTCACCAAGGGACTAAAGAACTTGAAAAGCCAACCTTGACCTTGACCAACATTGATCAGGAAGAATTGAAGCGCAGTGTCAAAGCTACTTATCATTTGGATAAACCAGACGGTGTGACCATCAAGTCCATCCAGGCTGTATTGAAGAAGGGTGATCAAGTGGTGAAAACCCTGACCCTTTCAGAGACGGACTTGGCAGCTGCTTTAGCGGACTTGGACTACTACAAGGATTATACGCTCGCAACGACCATGGTCTATGACCGTGGAAATGGGGATGAAGAAGAAGTTCTCAAGGAAGAACCACTGAGAATTGATCTTAAAAAAGTTGAAATCAAAAACATCAAGGAAACCAGTCTGATTAGCGTGGATGACCAAGGTCTTGAGACTGATAGCAGCCTCTTGACTGAAACACCGTCTGATGTGAAGCCTTACTACTTAAAGGTTACCACCCATGATAATAAGGTCACGAAACTAGCCGTTGATAAAATCGAAGAAGTGACGGTAGATGGCACGACCCTCTACAAAGTAACAGCCAAAGCTCCTGATCTCATCCAACGGACTGCGGACAACCAGTTCAGTGAGGACTATGTCCACTATATTGCGAAACCAAAAGCACATGAAGGTGATGTCTACTACAATTTCAACGAACTTGTAAAAGCCATGCAAGCCAATCCGACTGGTACCTTTAAGATTGGTAGCAATATGAATGCGGCTAATGTCCAGCCAGCAGGGAAATCCTATGTGACCAATGCCTTCAAGGGAATTTTGGAAAGTACGGATGGAAATACATTTGCCATCCATAATATCACGCGACCACTGTTTGGGAACATCGAAGGTGGCTCGGTTAAGAATCTCTTGCTTGAAAATGTTGCGATTGACCTACCTGGGACTGATCGAGTAGCTCCAATCGCAGGTGTCATCAAAAATAATGCAACTGTTGAAAATGTTAAAGTAACAGGAAGTGTTGTTGGGAACAATGACGTAGCTGGTATTATCAATAAAATTGATGGCAGTGGGAAAGTAAGTAATGTCGCCTTTATCGGGAAACTGCACGCTGCTGGGAACAAAGGTGGCTATCTAGCGGGTGTTGTTGGTGAGAACTGGAAGGGTGTCGTAGAAAAAGCTTACGTTGATGCTGAAATCACTGGGAACAAAGCCAAAGCTGCAGGTCTCGTTTATTCCTCTCAAAATGGTGGAAATAACCACACAGTAGGTAAAGAAGGGGTTCTCAGAAATTCAGTTGCTAAAGGTTCAATTGAACTCAAAGAAGCGGTTCAATCTGGTGGATTACTGGGGACCAACTGGGCCTTGGGGACTATTGAAGACAACATCACCATGATGAAAGTCAAAACGGGTGAGATGGTCTTCGGACACTCGGATATCGACGCTGATGATTACTTCACCTATTCAAGAACCAAGCGCAATTACAGCGTGGAAGGCGTGAGTGAAGGGAAGAAATCCTTTAACAACTCCCGTAAAATCCCTAGCGTCTCGCTGGCAGAAGCTGAGCAGAAAATCGAAGCAATGGGAATTACAGCTGATACATTCACCAGCAGCAAACCGATTGAAGACACGCTCAATCACCTTGTTAGCAAAGACGATCAATACAAGGCCATCACTGCTTACGATGCGACTCGTGAGCTGGCTTACCGTAATATTGCTAAATTGCAACCATTCTACAATAAAGAGTGGATTGTCGACCAAGGGAATAAATTGGCTGCGACGAGCCCTCTTTTGACCAAGGAAGTCTTGTCTGTGACCGCTATGAAGGGCAATGATTTTGTCACGGAACTAGCAGATGCTGATCACATCCTGATCCATTATGCCGATAAGACCAAAGATGTCTTTAGCATGACACCGAAAGATTCTAAAGTCAAACAAGTCAAAGAGTACAGTGTGGCGGAGCTCGGTGAAGTAGTCTACACGCCAAATATGGTGGACAAGGACCGTAGCGATCTCATCAGTGCCATCGTAGAGAAATTAAGTCCTGTAGAATTGCAATCAGATCCAATCTACACTCACTTAGGTCGAACAGGACCTAACAAAGTCAATGCCATTAAGAACCTTTACCTCGAAGAAAGTTTCCAAGAAGTCAAGGATAATCTGACTCACTTTGTCAAACAACTGGTTGAAAACCAAGACCATCAATTAAACACAGATGAGGCTGCTAAACGTGCCCTTATCAAGAAAGTTGATGACAACAAGGCGGCCGTTCTTTTAGGGCTTTCTTACCTCAATCGCTATTACGGAGTGAAGTTCGATGATGTCAATCTTAAGCAGCTCATGTTGTTCAAGCCAGACTTCTATGGGAAGAATGTTGATGTCTTAGACCGTTTGATTGAAATTGGTTCAAAAGAAGACTACATCAAAGGAACTCGTACCCATGATGCCTTCCGAGAAGTCGTTGCGAAGTCTACTCTTTCTAGCAACCTAAATGACTTCCTGAAGTACAATATGGACCTCTTTACAACTGATACAGACTTGAATGATTGGTTCATCAAAGCAACCAAAGACAATGTCTATATTGTGGAGCCTGAGACGACCAATCCAGCTTTCGCATCTGCTAAGCATAGAGCCTATGAGGGCTTAAACAATGATATTCACGGTAAAATGATCTTGCCACTCTTGAATCTTAAAGATGCGCACATGTTCTTGATTTCAACATACAATACCTTGGCCTATAGTTCCTTCGAGAAATACGGTAAAAACACTGAGGCAGAACGAAATGCCTTCAAGGCGGAAATTGATAAAGTAGCAAAAGCCCAACAGGACTACTTGGATTTCTGGTCGCGATTAGCAGCTGATAATGTTCGCAACCAGCTCCTAAAGAGCAATAATATGGTGCCGACCCCTGTCCTTGATAATCAAAACTATAAAGGCATTAGTACAGACCGTTATGGCCATACGAATAGTGGAAAAGATGTCGCTCCAATTCGTGAATTATATGGACCAACTGATCGTTACCATGCGACAGATTGGCGCATGGGAGCAACCGCTCGTGTCTATGGAAATCCTTATAAAGATGATTCGGTCTTCTTTATGGTGACGGATATGATCAGTGACTTTGGGATTTCTGCTTTTACCCATGAAACGACGCACGTCAATGACCGTATGGTATACTTGGGTGGCTGGAGACACCGTGAAGGAACGGATCTAGAAGCCTATGCTCAAGGCATGCTCCAAACGCCATCCGTATCCAATCCAAATGGGGAATACAAAGCTCTAGGTCTCAACATGGCCTATGAACGTCCAAACGACGGCAACCAATGGTACAATACCAATCCAAATGATTTGAAGTCACGTGACGAAATTGATCGGTATATGAAAGGCTATAATGACACTCTCATGCTTCTGGATTACCTAGAAGGAGAAGCCGTCCTCAATAAAGGCAGTCAAGACTTGAACAATGCATGGTTCAAGAAGGTTGATAAACAATACCGAGGGGCTAATACCAAGAATCAATTTGATAAGGTGCGTCCTTTGAGTGATGAGGAAAAAGCCATCACCTTACATTCAGTAGATGATCTCATCACCAACAACTTCATGACCAATCGTGGTCCTGGAAATGGTGTCTATAATCCATCGGACTTTGGTTCAGCCTATGTGACGGTACCGATGATGACAGGGATCTATGGTGGAAACACCAGTGAAGGGGCTCCTGGAGCCATGTCCTTCAAACACAATACCTTCAGACTCTGGGGTTACTATGGCTATGAAAAAGGCTTCTTAGGCTATGCTTCAAACAAGTATAAACAAGAATCCAAACAAGCAGGTCATGCGACTCTAGGGGATGATTACATCATTCAAAAGATTTCTGATGGGAAATTCAGTACCCTTGAAGACTGGAAGAAAGCCTACTTCAATGAAGTGGTAACCAGTGCCAAAAATGGACTTCAGGCTATTGAAGTGGATGGGACTACTTATAGCTCTTATGAGGACTTAAAACAAGCCTTTGCAACTGCGGTTGAAAAAGATCAGGCCAGTTTGAAGAATGGTTCTGTCAAATTTGACAATACCCTTGCCTTGAAAGAAAAAATCTTTAAGAAATTACTGCAACAAACAGACAGTTTCAAAACGTCTATCTTTAAATAATCGAATTCTCTCATCTGCTGAGCAGGTGAGAGGTTTTTAGAAGAAAAAATGAATAGAGGTGGACAAAGCGTCTAAAAATTAAAAGAAATCAATCGTAGATAGGAAAAATTATCATATTAAAAAAATAACGTAATTTCACTAAAACGCTTACTTTTATAGGAAATATTTGACTATTATATCTTTTAGGAGTAAACTAAGGAGGTAAAATTTATAAAAGGAGAATTCATCATGAATTTAACATTTTTAGGTCTTTGTTTAGCCTGTTTTGGTGTATCACTGGCAGAAGGTTTGATGATGAGTAGCTTATTGAAATCTGCGTCTCGTCAACCAGAAATTATCGGTCAATTGCGTAGCCTCTTGATTCTTGGTGTTGCCTTTGTCGAAGGTACTTTCTTCGTAACCTTGGTTATGGCCTTTATTATCAAATAGACGCTTCTATTTTAGAAAAGGAGGTGTCAAACCTTGGAAGAAAGTATCAATCCAACGATTACTCTTGGACCTGTATCTTTTAATTTGACCCTACTTGCTATGACCCTGATTTCTGTTTTCGCCGTTTTTGGCTTCATTTATTGGGCCAGTCGAAAAATGTCGATCCGACCAAAAGGCAAACAAAATGTGCTGGAATACGCATATGACTTTGTCGTAGGCTTTACAAAAGGAAATATTGGGGAACATTACATAAAGGACTATTCCTTGTTCTTGTTTGTTCTTTTCCTCTTTCTTTTAGTAGCCAATAACATTGGATTGATGGCTAAAATCGAAACGACCAATGGTTACAATTTGTGGACATCACCAACCGCTAACCTGGGTTATGACTTTGCCTTTTCATTTTTGATCACCTTAATCGCCCATGTAGAAGGAATTCGCAGACGTGGTGTGAAGGAATATTTAAAGGCTTTTGTGACACCCGGATTTATGACCCCCATGAATATTTTGGAAGAATTAACGAACTTTGCCTCCTTGGCACTTCGGATCTTCGGAAATATCTTTGCGGGTGAGGTACTAGCAAGCTTGCTTGTGACTTTGTCGCATCAAGCTGTTTATTGGTATCCATTTGCCTTTATTGGAAGCATGGCGTGGACAGCGTTTTCGATTTTCATTTCATGTATCCAAGCCTATGTGTTTACCATGTTGTCATCAATTTATATTGGTAAGAAAATTAATGGTGAAGAGTAAGTAGAGGAGGAGTAGAAGAATGCATGTATCAATGAGTGAAATTATTGGTAACTTTATTCTCATTGCTGGTTCCTTCCTATTATTAATCTTTTTAATAAAGAAATTTGCATGGAACAATATCAATGGAATTTTAGAAGCGCGTGCCAAAAAGATTACAGATGATATTGATGGAGCAGAATCAGCTCGTCAAAAAGCTGAGGAACTAGCAAGTAAACGTGAAGAAGAGTTGGCAGGTAGCCGCAAAGAAGCTGCGTCTATCGTCGAAAATGCAAAGGAAACTGCAGAAAAGAATAAATCTCAGATCCTTTCAGAAGCCACTCAAGAAGCAGTACGTTTGAAAGAAAAAGCGCAACAAGAAATTGCGCATAACAAAGAAGAAGCATTGAACAGTATCAAAGGTGATGTGGCAGATCTCACTGTCAATCTTGCCAGCAAATTGTTGAGCCAACAGCTGGATGCTGAAGGTCAACGCCAACTGATCGATCGCTATCTTGATGAATTAGGAGAAGCCTAATGGACAAAAAGCAACTGATGGTGATTGAGAAATATACCCAGCCTTTTGTTCAATTGGTCTTTGAAAAAGGAGAACAAGACCTAGTCTTTGAAAAATTGACTCAAATCAAGGGTATTTTTGAAGAGACTGGACTTGCTAACTTCTTAGCTCATATCGGTGTAGAGGATGAAGAGAAAGCAAAAAGTCTCAGACTTTTTCAACCCTCGGATTCACAATTACTCGACCATTTGATTGAAGTGGTTATTCTCAATCATCGTGAAGCCTTATTTTATGACATTGTAACGATTTGTTTGGATCAGATTCAACTGTTGAGCAACGCTTTTGTCGTCACTGTTACGACGGTTGCTGGTTTGGATCCTGTTCAAGAGCAAAAGCTAGTACCCATTATCGAAAGAAAATTTGGGATTCAAGTTCGCTCGATCCAACAAAAGATCGATCCAGATTTAATTGGTGGCTTTGTCGTGACAGCCAATCATAAAACGTTGGATACCAGTCTCAAACACCAATTGCAAGTTATAAAATCTAAATTGAAATAGAAAGTGGTGTGAATTTTGGCGATTAACGCACAAGAAATCAGCGCTTTAATTAAGCAACAAATTGAAAATTTCAAGCCAAACTTTGACGTCACTGAGACAGGTGTTGTAACCTACATTGGTGACGGGATTGCCCGTGCTCATGGGCTTGAAAATGCCATGAGTGGTGAGTTGTTGATCTTTGAAAATGGCTCATACGGGATGGCCCAAAACTTAGAAACAACGGATGTCGGTATCATCATCTTGGGTGATTTCACGGATATTCGTGAAGGAGACTCTGTCCGTCGTACAGGTAAAATCATGGAAGTCCCTGCAGGGGATGCCTTGATTGGTCGGGTTGTCAACCCGCTTGGCCAACCAGTAGATGGTTTGGGCGAGATTGTGACAGATAAATTCCGTCCAGTTGAAACACCAGCTCCTGGTGTTATGCAACGGAAATCTGTCTCAGAACCCTTACAAACTGGTTTGAAAGCCATTGATGCCCTTGTTCCAATCGGACGTGGTCAACGGGAATTGATCATCGGAGACCGTCAAACAGGGAAAACTTCGATTGCCATCGATACCATCTTGAACCAAAAGGGTCAAGACATGATCTGTATCTATGTGGCGATTGGTCAAAAAGAATCAACAGTTCGTACGCAAGTAGAAACTCTTCGTAAATACGGAGCTATGGATTATACGATTGTAGTAACCGCTTCGGCTTCTCAACCGTCTCCATTGCTTTATTTGGCACCTTATGCTGGGGTTGCTATGGCAGAAGAGTTCATGTATAACGGTAAACACGTTTTGATCGTCTATGATGATTTGTCAAAACAAGCCGTAGCCTACCGTGAATTGTCCCTTCTTCTCCGTCGTCCACCAGGACGTGAAGCCTTCCCAGGGGATGTCTTCTATCTCCACAGCCGTTTGTTGGAACGTTCTGCGAAAGTTTCAGATGAATTGGGTGGGGGTTCTATTACAGCTCTTCCAATCATTGAAACCCAAGCAGGAGATATTTCTGCTTATATCGCAACCAACGTGATTTCGATCACAGACGGACAAATCTTCTTGCAAGATAGTTTGTTCAATGCTGGTATTCGTCCAGCCATTGATGCAGGTTCTTCTGTATCTCGTGTAGGGGGAGCTGCCCAAATCAAGGCTATGAAGAAAGTTGCGGGTACCCTTCGTATCGACCTCGCTTCCTACCGTGAATTGGAAGCCTTCACGAAATTTGGTAGTGACTTGGATGCTGCGACTCAAGCGAAATTGAACCGTGGTCGCCGAACAGTTGAAGTCTTGAAACAACCTGTTCATGAACCATTGACGGTTGAAAAACAAGTCGTGATCTTGTATGCCTTGACTCATGGTTTCTTAGATAGTGTTCCAGTAGACGACATTCTTCGTTTCCAAGAAGAGTTGTTTGATTACTTCGAAGCACATTATCATCAAATCTTTGAGACGATTCGTTCGACACATGATCTTCCAGCAGAAGAAGAACTGGATGCAGCCCTTACTGAATTTGTCAACCAGTCAAATTTCAAATAGAAATAGGAGTGGAAGATGGCAGTTTCATTAAATGATATTAAAAATAAAATTGCATCCACAAAAAACACCAGTCAAATCACCAATGCCATGCAGATGGTGTCTGCTGCCAAACTTGGTAAATCTGAGCAGGCAGCCAAGGATTTTCAGGTTTATGCTGCTAAGGTTCGTAAGCTCTTAACAGACTTGCTCCATGGACATGAAACAGAAAATACCAAGTCCCATCCGATGTTGGTGAGTCGCCCGGTAAAAAAGACAGCTTATATCGTGATTACATCCGATCGTGGTTTGGTTGGAGGTTACAATGCCTCCATCCTTAAAACCATGATGGAAATGAAGGCAGAATACCATCCAACTGGAGATGACTTTGAAGTGATCTGTATTGGAAGCGTCGGTGCGGATTTCTTCCGTGCCCGTGGGATTCAGCCGGTTTATGAATTGCGTGGTTTGCCTGATCAGCCTAGCTTTAAGGAAGTTCGCAAGATCATTTCGAAAACAGTCCAAATGTATCAGGAAGGCTTGTTTGATGAGTTGTACGTCTGTTACAACCACCACGTCAACAGTTTGACGAGTCAAATGCGGGTGGAACAAATGCTTCCAATTATTGATTTGGACCCAAATGAAGCGGATGAGGACTATGTATTGAATCTAGAATTGGAATCTAGTCGAGATGCCATTTTGGATCAATTGCTTCCTCAATTTGCTGAAAGCATGATCTATGGTGCCATTATTGATGCTAAAACAGCTGAAAATGCTGCTGGGATGATGGCCATGCAAACTGCAACAGACAATGCCAAGAAAGTCATTGATGAATTAACGATTCAATACAACCGTGCTCGTCAAGCAGCGATTACACAAGAAATTACCGAAATCGTTGCGGGTGCTAGCGCCCTTGAATAGTTGTCGGATACAATTTTAAATACAAAAACAGATGCTTGAAAGAGAACTTTTGAGCAGTAGAAATTACTTAGAATAGGAGAATGACATGAGTTTAGGCAAAATTTCTCAGGTCGTAGGTCCCGTCGTAGACGTTGCCTTTTCCGTTGGAGATAAACTTCCTGAGATCAATAATGCGCTTGTAGTCTATAAAAATGACCAACAAAAATCAAAAGTCGTTCTTGAAGTAGCTTTGGAACTTGGTGATGGGGTCGTACGGACCATCGCCATGGAATCAACCGATGGTTTAACCCGTGGAATGGAAGTCTTGGACACAGGTCGTCCAATCTCTGTTCCTGTCGGAAAAGAAACCTTGGGACGTGTCTTCAATGTTCTTGGAGATATCATTGACTTGGATCAACCTTTTGCTGAGGATGCTCCTCGTGACTCCATCCACAAAAAAGCTCCATCCTTTGACGAGCTCTCTACTTCAGAAGAAATTCTTGAAACAGGGATCAAGGTCATTGACCTCTTAGCCCCTTATTTGAAAGGTGGGAAGGTCGGACTCTTCGGTGGTGCCGGAGTTGGGAAGACTGTCTTGATTCAAGAATTAATCCATAATATTGCCCAAGAACACGGTGGTATTTCTGTATTTACCGGTGTTGGGGAACGGACACGTGAAGGGAATGACCTTTACTGGGAAATGAAAGAATCTGGCGTTATTGAAAAAACAGCCATGGTCTTTGGACAAATGAATGAGCCACCTGGAGCACGGATGCGTGTTGCTTTGACTGGTTTGACCATTGCGGAATACTTCCGTGATGTCGAAGGTCAGGACGTTCTCTTGTTTATCGACAATATCTTCCGTTTCACCCAAGCCGGATCTGAAGTATCAGCCCTTTTGGGACGGATGCCTTCAGCCGTTGGTTACCAACCTACTTTGGCAACTGAAATGGGGCAATTGCAAGAACGGATTACGTCAACCAAGAAAGGTTCTGTTACATCCATCCAAGCCATCTATGTGCCAGCCGATGACTATACAGACCCAGCGCCAGCAACCGCCTTTGCCCACTTGGATTCAACAACCAACTTGGAACGTAAATTGGTACAATTGGGGATCTACCCTGCGGTGGACCCATTGGCATCAAGCTCACGTGCCCTTTCTCCAGAAATCGTAGGAGAAGAACACTATGCAGTAGCATCTGAGGTCAAACGTGTCCTTCAGCGTTACCATGAATTGCAAGATATCATTGCTATCTTGGGGATGGATGAATTGTCTGACGAAGAAAAGACCTTGGTTGCTCGTGCTCGCCGGATCCAATTCTTCTTGTCACAAAACTTCAACGTTGCGGAACAATTTACCGGTCAACCTGGTTCATACGTACCTGTTGCAGAAACTGTTCGTGGTTTTAAAGAAATCTTGGACGGAAAATATGACCATCTTCCTGAAGATGCCTTCCGTGGTGTTGGATCGATCGAAGATGTGATTGCCAAAGCTGAAAAAATGGGATTCTAAGAAGAGGTGAAAGATGAGTCAAATGAACGTCCAAATCGTTACACCGGATGGACTGGTTTATGATCATCATGCCGCATTTGTATCTGTCAAGACAATTGATGGTGAATTAGGGATTTTACCTCATCATATCAATACCATTGCGGTTTTGGCTGTAGACCAAGTAAAGGTTCGTCGGATAGACGATGACAAACATATTGATTGGATTGCAGTCAATGGGGGGATTATCGAAGTAGCAGGTAATGTCATTACCATTGTTGCCGATTCTGCCGAACGTGCTCGAGATATCGACATTAGTCGTGCAGAACGTGCCAAACTCCGAGCTGAAAAAGCGATTGAAGAAGCCAAAGATCAGCATTCGGTTGATATGGAACGTCGTGCTAAAATTGCTCTTCAACGCGCCATTAACCGGATTAATGTCGGAAATCGTTTATAACATATTAAAAAATAAGGTAGAGGTCTTGTCCTCGCCTTATTTTTGTTGAGTGAGAATCAAAAGAAGAAAGTGAGAATCAAATATGGTATAATAGCTGTATGATCCAAATGATTTTTAACTTTTCAAGCCATTTATTGTTTATCTTTTTTGCCTATTACCTATTGTTGAACCTAGTTCAATGGGAAAAGTTTTTAAAAGTAAGTACTGAAAATGCTGTTAAAATCCGTTTTTTGATCTTGATGCTCAGCATTGGAATCGGCTATCTAGCCAGCTCATTTTTTATCAGCGTGTATGAGATGAGTCGGCAGATTTTTATTGGCCAATTCTAGCCACATTTTATCAAAAATATGGTATGATAGAAGTCGTGACTTTAAGAAATTGGAGAACAATCCCGTATGGAAAAAATAATCGTTAATGGTGGAAATAATCGACTAGTTGGAACTGTCAAAATCGAAGGAGCAAAAAACGCTGTCCTTCCGCTTCTTGCTGCAACAGTCCTTGCAAGTGAGGGCGTGACAACCTTAAAAAACGTCCCTGTTTTATCAGATGTCTTCACAATGAACAATGTCGTTCGTGGTTTGAATGCACAAGTGACCTTCAATGAAGAAGAAAATACGGTTGTCGTAGATGCGCAAGAAAAATTATCAGAGGAAGCGCCTTATAAGTATGTGAGCAAGATGCGGGCCTCTATCGTTGTCTTGGGTCCTGTCTTGGCACGCAATGGCCATGCTAAAGTTTCCATGCCTGGAGGCTGTACGATCGGTAGTCGTCCAATAGACCTCCATCTCAAAGGTCTGGAAGCCATGGGGGCTGAAATTACACAAACGGCCGGCTATATTGAAGCGAAAGCAGATCGTCTCAAGGGAGCACATATCTATATGGACTTCCCATCAGTAGGGGCGACACAAAATATTATGATGGCTGCAACCTTGGCTGATGGAGTCACCGTGATTGAAAATGCTGCGCGGGAACCTGAGATTGTTGACCTAGCTCTTTTGCTCAACAAAATGGGAGCTAATGTCAAGGGGGCAGGAACTGAGACCTTAACCATCGTCGGTGTGGAGAGCTTGCACGGGGCAGACCACAATGTTGTACAAGACCGCATCGAAGCTGGAACCTTTATGATTGGGGCAGCCATGACCGGTGGAGATGTCTTGATCGAAGATGCCATTTGGGAACACAATCGTCCTCTGCTGTCTAAGATGCAGGAGATGGGCGTGACGGTAACCGAAGAAGAAAATGGAATTCGGATTCAATCGGATATCAGTAAGCTCCGTCCAGTGACCGTTAAAACTCTTCCCTACCCAGGATTCCCAACTGATATGCAGGCTCAATTTACAGCCTTGATGGCCATGGCTAAGGGTGAGTCCACCATGATTGAAACCGTCTTTGAGAATCGTTTCCAACATTTGGAAGAAATGCGTCGAATGGGCGTTCACTCAGATATTATGCGGGATACAGCTCGTATCGTAGGAGGTGAAAGCTTCCAAGGTGCAGAGGTCATGTCGACCGATTTGCGCGCGAGTGCAACGCTTGTCTTGATGGGCTTAGTGGCAGAAGGAGAAACAAAGGTCAGCAAATTAAGTCACTTAGACCGTGGTTATTATCAATTCCATGAGAAATTGGTGGCACTTGGTGCAGACGTGAAACGTGTAGAGGAAGCAGACGATGAAAACTAATCTTCGCTATGTTGGAAAACAGCTAGGAATTGTCCTCCTGTTGGCTGTGATTGGCATCATCATTTTTGCAATTGGTTTGGTCATTGGCTATGGAGTGATTGGCGATGGAAAAAATCCATGGTCCATTCTCTCTCCGGATACCTGGTCAGAAATCATTGGAAAGCTAACCGGCAAATAAGATTTAAATAACATTGAGTAAAAAGGAGAGCAGCGAATTGAGTCAGTGACCCATCTAGCGCTGCTCTTTTTTGGAGAGAGGTATGACAAAACAAACAGTAAGCAAACGAACCAAACAAACCTTAGCAGGTTTTGTGGTGGCAACAGCCCTAGCAATCGGGGGCTATTATTTTAATCAACCGACAATAAAAGAAGCGACGGATCAGGTTGTTTCCGTGGTGACCAGTAGCCAAGAGGAAACACCCAGTAAAGAGTTAGCTAGCTCTGTACTAACGAAATCTGCTCGTTCACAATTAGGAAATGACATAGAATGGAACGGAGCTGGAGCCTTTGTCGTTAAGGGCAATCGAACAGATTTGGATGCCAGTGTGGCTAGTCAACCCTATGCGGATAACAAGACAAAAGAAGTCAATGGAAAGACCGTACCGACAGTTGCCAATGCCATCATGACTAAGGCGACTCGTCAGTACAGAGATCGCGATGCAACAGGAAGTGGCCTAACCGATTGGAAACCTGCAGGTTGGCATCAGGTTCATAATCTGTCAGGCGAGTACGACCATGCTGTGGATAGAGGTCATCTATTGGGTTACGCCTTGATCGGCAATCTCAAAGGCTTTGACGCCTCTACTAGCAATCCCAAAAATATCGCCGTGCAAACGGCTTGGTCCAATCAAGCCAATGATCCTCATTCCACTGGTCAAAACTACTATGAGACCCTGGTTCGAAAAGCCCTAGATAAGAACAAGCGGGTCCGCTATCGGGTCACTTTGATCTACAATCAGCCGGAAGATCTGATTCCTTTAGGTTCTCAGATCGAAGCCAAATCGAGTGACGGGACTCTTGAGTTCAATGTCTTTGTTCCTAATGTTCAAAGTGGAATGAGCCTGGATTACCAGACAGGAAAAGTAACCATCCATCAATAAGCAAAAAAGCAGGTTTATTTAAGTTATTTTTAAGAATGGAGTGTTACAATTGCATACCTTCTTTAAGAGAAAGGAGAATGTATGAGAACTATTTTTCGGTTTTTCAGAGGAATCCTTCGCATGGCTTGGAGTCTCTTTTGGGGATTTTTCTGGACCATTGCGATCAGTTTTCTCATCCTTGTGGGGATCATCTATTTCACAGATTCTCCTAGTTCTGGTATGGATGGGGTTGGGCGAGCTGCCCAAAAGGTTGTCTATCAAGTTGGAAATTTATTTGGTGATCAGGGCTTTGCATCGCGCTTTGGGATGGCGCCTAGCTCACAGACGACGCAGACGGATAATCATGAGCATAGTGGTGCTCGCTGGGAAAAAGCAGAGGCCACGGTTTATCTAGATCCCAATATCAGTCAAACTTTTATAAAAGCCTATCAGGATGCCATTGAGGCTTGGAACCAAACAGGTACCTTTACTTTCAAGCTGGTCACAAATGAAAAAGAGGCCAATGTGGTCTTGACCGAAATGGACAACGCATCCGTTTCTGCAGCAGGAGAGACTGCCTCTCAAACTAACCTCTTAACCAATCGGTTCACCCACATCACAGTTCGCCTCAATCGCCATTATCTGTTAAATTATATCTATAACTATAGTTATGATCGGATTGTCAATACAGCTGAGCATGAGCTAGGCCATGCGATTGGGTTGGACCACACAGATGGAGAATCGGTCATGCAACCAGCTGGCTCTTTCTACAGTATTCAGGATTCAGATGTAGAAGCAGTCCGGCAATTATACAAGGAATAATGAGTTTTAAAATACTTGCTAAAAGTTCTGGGCCTCAAGGGGCTCGGGATTTTTTTGATGCTTCGTCTTCCCTTGTTTAATCCGTAAAAAGATAGTAAAATAGGGACATGATTATTTTACAAGCTAACAAAATTGAACGCTCTTTTGCAGGGGAGGTTCTTTTTGATAATATCAGCCTGCAAGTGGATGAACGGGACCGGATTGCCCTGGTCGGAAAGAACGGAGCTGGCAAGTCCACGCTCTTGAAAATCTTGGTCGGAGAAGAAGAGCCGACTTCTGGGGAAATCAATAAAAAGCGGGACCTTTCCCTCTCCTATCTAGCTCAGGATAGCCGCTTTGAGTCGTCCAATACCATCTACGATGAGATGCTTCATGTCTTTGACGATCTCCGTAAGACGGAGAAAAGTTTGCGGCAGATGGAGCTTGAGATGGGGGAAAAAACTGGGGCTGACTTGGACAAACTTATGCAGGATTATGACCGTCTATCTGAAGAATTCCGTCAAGCTGGTGGCTTCACCTATGAGGCAGATATCCGTGCTATTCTAAACGGCTTCAAGTTTGATGAGTCCATGTGGCAGATGAAGATTGAAGAGTTATCTGGTGGGCAAAATACCCGTCTAGCCCTGGCCAAGATGCTCTTGGAAAAGCCAAATCTCTTGGTACTGGACGAGCCGACCAACCACTTGGATATTGAGACCATTGCCTGGTTGGAAAACTATCTGGTCAATTATAGTGGGGCCCTTCTCATTGTCAGTCACGACCGCTATTTCCTAGATAAGGTCGCAACCATTACTTTGGACTTGACCAAGCATTCTTTAGATCGCTATGTCGGCAATTACTCCAGTTTTGTGGAGCAAAAAGAACAAAAATTGCTGACCGAAGCCAAGAACTACGAGAAGCAACAAAAAGAAATTGCAGCGCTCGAAGACTTTGTTAATCGCAATTTGGTGCGGGCCTCAACCACCAAGCGGGCCCAGTCTCGTCGCAAGCAGTTGGAAAAAATGGAGCGCCTAGACAAGCCCGAAGCTGGGACCAAGTCTGCCCATATGACCTTCCATTCTGATAAGATCTCTGGCAATGTCGTTTTGACAGTAGAAGAGGCGGCCGTTGGCTATGATGATCAAATCCTGTCCGAGCCGATCAATCTGGATATCCGTAAGATGAATGCGGTCGCTATTGTCGGACCAAATGGGATCGGGAAATCTACTCTTATCAAGTCTATTGTCGGGCAGATTCCTTTCATCAAGGGGGAAGCCCGTTTTGGGGCCAATGTCGAGGTGGGCTACTATGACCAGACCCAAAGTAAACTAACCCCTCACAATAGTGTCTTGGATGAGCTCTGGAATGACTTTAAACTGACACCAGAAGTAGAAATTCGCAATCGACTAGGAGCCTTCCTTTTCTCAGGGGACGATGTCAAGAAAACCGTCGGCATGCTGTCGGGAGGAGAGCGGGCGCGCCTACTCTTGGCCAAGCTGTCCATGGAAAACAACAATTTCTTGATTCTCGATGAACCGACCAACCACTTGGACATCGATAGCAAGGAAGTACTGGAAAATGCCTTGATTGATTTTGATGGGACCCTGCTCTTTGTCAGCCACGACCGCTACTTTATCAATCGGGTAGCGACCCAAGTCTTAGAACTCTCAGAAGAGGGCTCGACCCTTTATCTGGGAGACTATGATTATTATTTGGAGAAAAAAGCAGAGTTAGAGGCCCTTGCTGCAGCGCAAGCAGAAGCTGAGCCCGCTTCTTCAACGGAAGAAGTCACTAGCAATGACTATCACTTGCAAAAACAAAATCAAAAGGAACTCCGTAAAATCACCCGTCGCATTGAGCAATTGGAAGCAGAGATGGAAGAGCTAGATCAGAAAATCCAAGACATCACCGAAACCATGCATAGCACCAATGATGCAGCCGACTTAGTTCAACTCCAGAGTGACCTGGACCAACTGACTGTCCAGCAGGAAGCGGTCATGGAAGAGTGGGCAGAACTGTCAGAGCAGGTGGAATAGATGGAAGATTTAGGCAAAGTTTTTCGTGAATTTCGAATCAGTAAAAATTATTCGTTAAAAGAAGCTGCAGGAGAAGCCTGCTCGACCTCCCAGTTATCCCGCTTTGAATTGGGGGAGTCGGATCTGGCTACGTCGCGCTTCTTTGAAATTTTGGACAATATCCATGTGACGATTGAGAATTTTATGGATAAGGCTAGGAATTTTCAACACCATGAGCATGTCGCCTTGATGGCTCAGATTATTCCGCTTTACTATGCAAATGATATTGCTGGTTTTCAAAGGCTTCAAGGAGAACAACTGGAAAAGGCTACAAGTTCGACCAATCCCCTCTATTTTGAATTGAACTGGATTTTGTTACAAGGGCTGATTTGCCAGAGAGATGCCAGCTACACGATGAAGCAACGTGATCTGGAAAAGGTGGCGGATTATCTCTTTCAAACGGAAGAATGGACCATGTATGAGTTGATCCTTTTTGGCAATCTTTATAGCTTTTATGATGTGGATTATGTCACTCGGCTTGGTAGAGAAGTGATGGAGCGGGAAGATTTCTACAAGGAAATTGGTCGCCATCGAAAACTGGTCTTGATTCTAGCTCTGAATTGTTACCAGCATTGTTTAGAACACCGTTCTTTTGAAAGTGCTAGTTATTTTGAAGCCTCTGTGGAAAAGATTATCGGCAAGAGCATCAAACTCTACGAGCGCAATGTCTTTCATTACCTCAAGGGATTTGCCCTCTATCAGAAGGGGCTAGAGAAAGAAGGGAATCAGCAAATGCAAGAGGCTATGCATATTTTTGATGTGCTAGGTCTCCCAGAGCAGGTAGCTTACTATCAAGAACACTTTGATAAATTTGTAATAGATGAATGTTCCTAAATAGGAGAGAGATAAAGGAGATTTTATGAACCGACATGCGGTCCAATTAATTAGTCGTGGAGCGATTACCAAAATTGGAAATATGCTCTATGATTATGGGAATAGTGTCTGGCTGGCCTCAATGGGAACTATAGGAAAGACGGTATTAGGAATCTATCAGATTTCTGAGTTAGTGACAGGGATCCTCGTGAATCCTTTTGGAGGGGTGATTTCAGACCGTTTTTCTCGTCGCAAGATTTTGATGACGACCGACTTGGTGTGTGGTCTCCTGTGTTTGGCGATTTCTTTTATCAGAAATGATCGTTGGATGATTGGGGCTCTGATTGTTACCAATATTGTTCAGGCCATTGCCTTTGGTTTTTCTCGACCTGCCAATAAAGCCATTATTACAGAAGTTGTAGAGAAAGAAGAGATTGTAACCTATAATGCGCACTTGGAGCTGGTCTTACAAGTTGTTAGTGTCAGTTCTCCCGTGTTTTCTTTCCTAGTTCTACAATTTGCCAGTCTCTATGCGACCCTCTTACTAGATGCCCTGACCTTTTTCATTGCCTTTGTCCTAGTGGCATTCCTTCCGAAAGAAGCAGCAAAGGTTCAAGAAAAGAAACAGTTTACGGGGAAAGATATTTTTTCTGATATCAAGGAGGGGTTAGACTATATCTGGCATCAGAAAGAGATTTTCTTTCTCTTGTTGGTGGCTTCCGGCGTTAATTTCTTTTTTGCGGCTTTTGAGTTTTTACTTCCATTTTCCAATCGACTCTACGGGGGCAAGGGGGCTTATGCGACCATCTTAACATTGGGAGCTATTGGATCTATTCTAGGAGCACTTGTTGCCAATAAAATTACATCAAGTATGAAAATTCTCCTGTTTTTACTTATCATGGCAGGTGTAGGAGTGTTCATAATGGGCTTGCCTCTTCCGACTTATCTTTCCTTTTCGGGAAATCTGGTCTGTGAATTTTTTGTGACCATTTTCGACATCCACGTTTTTACTCAAGTGCAAACCAAGGTGGAAGATGATTATCTAGGTAGAGCCTTGAGTACGATTTATACTTTGGCTGTTCTCTTTATGCCCATCGCCAAAGGTTTGATGACTTGGTTGCCAAGTGTCCGAGTAGAATCCTTTCTCCTGATTGGAGCTGGAGTTATTCTCTTTTCACTCTTGGCTCAGCTACTAGCTAAGCAGCTTCAATCAAAAGAACAGTAGATATCCTTTTATAAAATTGTAACTTATTGTTTTTCCCAAATAAGGGACAAAATAAAAACCTCTTTCATGAACTGATACAATAGTTTCAGAAAATGAAGGAGGTTTTTTTGATGAATCGATATGCAGTCCAATTAATTGCTCGTGGGGCGATCAATAGAATGGGAAATATGCTCTATGATTATGGGAACAGTGTCTGGCTGGCCTCGATGGGGACGGTGGGAAAGACGGTATTGGGGATCTATCAGATTTCTGAACTCGTCACCTCCATTCTAGTCAATCCATTTGGTGGCGTGATCTCAGACCGTTTTTCTCGTCGCAAGATTTTGATGA
>NZ_KV807489.1:250964-300238 GCF_001812015.1 Streptococcus sp. HMSC073D05 | reverse complement strand
TTTTTCTCGTCGCAAGATTTTGATGACGACCGACCTGGTGTGTGGTCTCCTTTGTTTGGCGATTTCTTTTATCAGGAACGATCGTTGGATGATTGGAGCTTTGATCTTTGCTAATATTGTTCAGGCCATTGCCTTTGCATTTTCTCGTACGGCTAACAAAGCCATTATCACTGAGGTCGTAGAGAAGGACGAGATTGTGACCTATAATGCCCGCTTGGAGTTGGTCTTACAGGTTGTCGGTGTTAGCTCACCTGTGTTCTCTTTCCTTGTTTTACAATTTGCCAGTCTCCATGCGACCCTCTTACTGGATGCACTGACCTTTTTCATCGCCTTTGTCCTAGTGGCATTCCTTCCGAAAGAAGAAGCCAAAGTTCAAGAAAAGAAACGGTTCACAGGAAAAGATATTTTTTCGGACATCAAGGATGGACTGCACTATATCTGGCATCAGAAAGAAATTTTCTTTCTCCTCTTGGTGGCTTCCAGTGTCAATTTCTTCTTTGCAGCTTTTGAGTTTTTACTCCCATTTTCCAATCGGCTCTACGGGGTCAAGGGCGCTTATGCGACCATCTTAACCTTGGGGGCTATTGGCTCCATCATCGGAGCCTTGATTGCTAATAAATTTAAATCAAGCATGGAAATGCTTCTCTTCTTATTGATTTTAACAGGAGTAGGAGTATTCATGATGGGCTTGCCTCTTCCTCCTCTTCTATCCTTTTCTGGAAATTTAGTCTGTGAACTCTTTATGACGATTTTTAATATCCACTTTTTTACCCAAGTGCAAACAAAGGTGGAAAGAGACTATCTGGGCAGGGTATTAAGCACTATTTTTACCCTAGCCATTCTCTTTATGCCCATCGCTAAAGGCTTGATGACTTGGTTACCAAGTGTCCGAGTAGAATCGTTTCTCCTGATTGGAGCTGGAGTCATTCTCTTTTCACTCCTAGCTCAAGTAGTCGCCAAACAACTGCAAGCAAAAGAAAGTAAATCAGCATAAAAAAAGCACCGATCGGTGCTTTTTTAGTTGTTATCTTTTTCTTCTATTTTTACTTCTTTCTTTTCTTCCTCCAGTTGTTTTTGAGTGCTCTTGAGTTCTTTTTTTAGGGAGAAGCCCTTTGAAAAATTAACCAAGGTCATGACAAATGCACCCAAGAGGACACAGAGCAAGATCAGAATGATCAAGGGCAATTTAAATTGGACCAAGAGGAAATTCACAGTTACTGGTTGCATGTTTGCAAGGGAAATACCAGCAATCAATAAAATTAAAAGTAATAAAGCAATGTAGTGTAGATTATTTTTGTTCATCATTATCTCCTTATTGTTCAGTCGGTGCCTTGCTTTTCACATCAGCGTATTCTTCCGGCTGCTCTAGGCTTAGAATCTCCTCATAAGCCGGTAGGGAAAGGTCCTTGCCATATTTATTTTTTAAGGCAGTGCTCACTAGGCGATAGGCCAAATTGGCATTTCGGGACAAGATAGGACCGTGGAAGTAGCTGCCAAAGACATTTTTGTAATGAACCCCTTCGCCCCCATCTTCTTTGTTGTTCCCATTTCCATAGACAACCTTGCCCAGCGGTTTTTCATCCTCTGCCAAGAAGGTCCGACCTTGGTGGTTTTCAAAACCATAGTAGGTTTCATTGAACTCTTCGTTATGGATTTTGATGTCGCCAATGTAGCGATTGTTTTCTTGGTTGAGGGTATAATGCCCCATAATACCAAGGCCCTCAATGCGTTTGCCAGAAGCTTCAATGTAGTACTGGCCTAGAAGCTGAAAGCCACCACAGATAGCAAGGACCACACCATCTTCATCAATAAAGCGTGCAAGATCTTCTTTTTTATCTGGAAGATCTTCTGATACAATGGTCTGTTCGTAGTCTTGGCCTCCACCGAAAAAGGCGATATCATAGGCATCAGGGTCAAATCGGTCTTTGAGAGAGACGATATCCACTGTGACATGGGCTCCAAGTTTTTCCGCAACGTACTTGAGCATGAGGATATTCCCATTGTCTCCGTAGGTATTCATTAAGTTGCCGTAGAGATGGGCAATGCGCAGGCTGTAAGGATACTGTGCCTGATCAGAAGATTCTAGAGAAGTATAAGTCATTAGTGCATCTCCTTTTCAATCAGGTGTTCTTGGGCCAAGAGTTCACGGAACTCAAGCATGGCCGTATAAGTGGCTAAGATATAGGCGTGAGGGGTTTCCTGTTGCTGGATGCGTTGGAAGACCTCTTTTAATTCAGCCATTTCTGTGATCTTTTCAGCCGGATAGCCAGTGACCCGAAGTCGCCGAGCAATCTCAGAGTGGCGCACCCCACCAGCATTGATTTCTGGAATATCCATCTGGGTGATTTGCTCAAAATCTGCATCCCAAATCCAGCTGGTGTCGATTCCGTCTGCATAATTCGCATTAAGGAGGACTGATAAGCTAAAGGAATAAGGTGCTAGTTTGATCATTTCAATGGCTTGGGTCGCACCAACTGGATTCTTAATCAGAACCAAGGTACATTCCTTATCCCCAATCTTAAAGGTTTCCTGACGACCAAAGACAGCGCGACTGCGATCAAATCCTTGCTTAATCACTTCAGGTTGCACTCCAAAGAATCCAGCAACGGAAACAGCAGCTAAGGCATTGTAGATGTTGTAGAGACCGCCGATATTGATGTGGTAGTCTTGGCCTTGAATCCGAAATTGGGAAGAGCGCTGGGTTAAAGAGAGGAGGTCTGATACGGCATAAGTCAGAGGAGGTCTGTGGAAACCACAGTGCTCACAGATATAATCCCCAAGATTTGCATAGGTATTGAGCTTGTACTTGAGGATGTTGTGGCAATGCGGACAGAGGATTCCTTCCGTATTGTAATGAGCTAGTTGTGGCTCTGATTTGTCAGTATCAAATCCATAATATTGGATCGGATTGGATAAGGTCTGACTATTAAAGAGCGGACTATCACCATTTAACAAGACTGTTGCAGTTGGGACCTTGTGAATGGCATCCAAAATCATTTGGTAGGTCGTATAGATCTCTCCATAGCGGTCCATCTGGTCCCGGAAAATATTAGTGACCACAAAAAGGCTGGGCTTAATATAATCACAAATCCGAGAGAGGCTGGCCTCGTCAATTTCAAGTACCGCAATCGGTCGATTTGATTTCGAATGCTTAGCCCGTAAGAAGGTCGTTGTAATCCCAGAGATCATATTGGCCCCACTTGGATTGGTCAAAATAGGTCCAAAAGCTTCTTGGAGAATACCTACTGTTAGCGCAGTGGTCAGGGTTTTTCCATTTGTCCCTGTAATCACAACAATCTCATAGTTTTTTGCCAGTTGACTGAGAATATCTTTATCAAATTTGAGGGCTACTTTACCTGGTAGGGTTGATCCCCGCCCCATCTTTTCTAGAATAGAGCCGGAAAGCTTTCCTGCCAGAAGGCCCAAGGTTGTATTTATCTTCATAAATCATATTTTATCATAAAAAGCATCAGAAGGTTACAGAAAAATCTGTTGAAACGTGTTATAATAAGATGATGTCTTTTAGAGAAGTGGTAGGTATGAGAATATGAATATTCAACAGTTTTCAAATCCACAATTTTGGACCAGTTTGTTCCCGAATTGGTGGAGTGTTATTATCAATATCATCGATATTGCCCTGGTGGCTTGGTTGTTGTATTTTTTGATCAAGGCTATCGTCGGGACCAAAATCATGATTTTGGTGCGTGGGGTCATTATCTTTTTCTTGGCTCAATTTTTAGCCAATTTTTTGGGTTTAACGACTATTTCTTGGCTGATCAATCAAGTGATTACCTATGGGGTTATCGCGCTGGTTGTGATTTTCTCCCCTGAAATTCGGATTGGCTTAGAGCGTTTAGGTCGGGCGACAGAATTTTTTACGACGAGTGAAGTCAGTCAGGAAGAGAAAATGGTACAGGCCTATGTTAAGGCAGTGGCTTATATGAGCCCACGTAAGATTGGTGCTTTGGTAGCTATTCAAGGGGCCAGAACCCTTCAGGAATACATTTCTACAGGGATTCCACTAGATGCGGAAATTTCAGGAGAATTGCTGATTAATATCTTCATTCCTAATACTCCTTTGCACGATGGAGCGGTCATTGTCCGCAATGATAAAATTGCCGTTTCTTGTGCCTACCTGCCCTTGACGGAAAATACCGGAATTTCAAAAGAGTTTGGAACGCGTCACCGTGCAGCTATTGGCTTATCTGAAGTTTCTGATGCCTTTACCTTCGTGGTATCAGAAGAAACGGGCGGGATCTCTGTGACCTATAATGGAACTTTCCGACACGATTTAACTTTAGAAGAGTTTGAGGCAGAATTGAGATCCTTCTTGGTTCCTGAAGAGAATAAAACGAGTAGTTGGAAAGAGCGTCTATTTGGGAGGGTAACAAAATGAGATCGAAAAAAGAATTTCTTTATGTTTTCGCCTCCGTCTTATTGTCCTTTATCTTGTTTATCAATGCATCTTCCTTTAATTTTCAAAATAATAGTAGCGCTAGACAAGTGAGCTCAGAGACCTACACCAATACCTTGACCAATATTCCAATTGATGCCAAGTATAATGACAAGAAATATTTTGTCAGTGGATTGACATCTGAGGTAACAGTCTTTCTAAAGGGTTCAAACCGGGTCGCACTTGCAAGTGAGATGCAACCGGGAACTAGGAAGTTTCGCGTGGTAGCGGATCTTCGTAAGGTCAAGGAAGGTACCGTTGAAGTGCCGTTGATTGTGGAAGATCTTCCAGCTGGTTTGACAGCAACCGTAGAGCCTCAGAAAGTTTCTGTAAAAATCGGTAAGAAAGCGAAAAAATCGTTTGCAGTTAGAGCCACGATCCCGGATAATCAAATTGTGGATGGAATTACGGTAACGGATATTTCTCTTGAAAAAACTAAGGTGGAAGTGACGAGTGATCAAGAAACCTTAAGTCGTATTGATCATGTCCAAGCTGTCTTCCCATCCAGTGAGATCATCAGTGGAAATTATAGCGGAGCCATTTCCTTAAATGCAGTGGATGCTCAAGGAAATATTCTACCAGGCTTGGTTAATCCGAGTGAAACACGGATTCAAGTGACTACAAAGAGTAGCTCGTCTACGTCAAGCTCTAGCAGTTCGTCGTCGACCTCTTCCAGTTCAAGTAATTAGAAAGTAAAAAGGTAATCAAAAATGGGTAAATATTTTGGAACGGACGGTGTCCGTGGAGAAGCAAATGTAGAATTAACGCCAGAATTAGCCTTTAAGTTGGGTCGTTTCGGTGGTTATGTGTTGAGCCAACATGAAGAAGAAACACCTTTGGTATTTGTTGGACGTGATACGCGTATTTCTGGTGAAATGCTGGAGCATGCTTTGATCGCTGGCCTCTTATCAGTTGGGATTCGCGTTTATAAGTTGGGTGTGATTGCCACGCCAGGTGTTGCCTATCTGGTTCGTACGGAAAAAGCCAGCGCCGGCGTTATGATTTCTGCTAGCCACAATCCAGCCTTGGACAATGGAATCAAATTCTTTGGTGGTGATGGTTTCAAATTGGATGATGATCGCGAGCTTGAAATTGAAGCCTTGCTTGATGCCGCTGAAGATACCCTTACACGTCCAAGTGCGCAAGGTTTAGGAACAGTCATGGAATATCCGGAAGGCTTGCGTAAGTATCAAGAATTCCTTGTATCGACAGGTGTCCAACTCGAGGGCATGCACGTGGTTTTGGATACAGCAAATGGTGCAGCCTCTACCAGTGCTCGTCAAATCTTTGCAGATTTAGGAGCTCAATTGACTGTCATCGGTGAAAACCCAGATGGTTTGAACATCAATGATGGGGTTGGCTCTACTCACCCAGAGCACTTGCAAGAGAAAGTGAAAGAAGTAGGCGCAGCGATTGGTCTTGCCTTTGACGGAGATAGTGATCGCTTGATTGCAGTGGATGAAAATGGAGAAATCGTAGACGGGGATAAGATCATGTACATCATCGGTTCGTATTTTTCAAGCAAGGGCTTGCTCGAAAAAAATACGATCGTTACAACCGTCATGTCCAATCTCGGTTTCCACAAGGCATTAGATGCGAAGGGGATTCAAAAAGAAATCACAGCTGTTGGAGACCGTTATGTGGTCGAAGAAATGCGCAAATCTGGGTATAACCTTGGTGGGGAACAGTCCGGTCATGTAGTCATCATGGATTACAACACGACTGGTGATGGTCAATTAACAGGCGTTCAATTAACCAAAATCATGCAAGAAACCGGCAAAAAATTGTCTGAATTAGCTGCAGAAGTAACCATTTACCCACAAAAGCTTGTCAATATCCGGGTTGAAAATAGCATGAAAGACAAGGCGATGGAAGTGCCTGCTATTCGTGAAATCATTGAAAAAATGGAAGCGGAAATGGCAGGAAATGGTCGTATCCTTGTGCGTCCAAGTGGAACCGAACCCCTCCTTCGTGTCATGGCAGAAGCACCAACCCATGAAGAAGTGGACTACTATGTGGATACCATTGCTGCAGTTGTCCAAGCAGAAATCGGACTTTAAAAATGAATGTGTCTAGGTGTGAGCTTTGTGTATTCAAAAGTCAGGGACCATTCTTATCGATCCTGCTTATGAGCGTTCGTATCTTTCGCTCAGAAAAAAACACTCCTAAAGATAAAAAGAGATCAGACTTCTGTCTGGTCTTTTTGTGTAGGCGCGATTTGAAAAATCCCCTATTTCGTGGTAAAATAGGGCTAATGAATTTATAGTAATCGAGGTATTAGAAGTGGCTTTTGGAGATAACGGAAAACGTAAAAAAACACCATTTGAAATGATCACGATGGTTGTCATTGTGATTATGTTGATTGTAACGGTTGGTGCAATCTTTGCAACCGCAATTGGTGCTCTTTCTTATTAAGACGCACACAGAAATAAAGGAAATCATCTATTTATGAGTATGTTTTTAGATACAGCCAAGATTAAGGTCAAGGCTGGAAATGGCGGCGATGGCATGGTGGCCTTTCGCCGTGAAAAATATGTCCCTAATGGCGGACCTTGGGGTGGTGATGGAGGTCGTGGAGGAAACGTCATCTTCGTAGTAGACGAAGGTTTGCGCACTCTGATGGACTTCCGTTATAACCGTCATTTCAAAGCCCAAAATGGGGAAAAAGGAATGACAAAAGGGATGCACGGACGGGGAGCAGAAGATCTCTATGTACGAGTCCCTCAAGGAACGACCGTCCGAGATGCTGAGACTGGCAAGGTCATTACAGACCTAGTTGAAAATGGACAAGAGTACATTGTCGCACACGGTGGCCGTGGAGGACGTGGAAATATTCGTTTTGCTACTCCAAAGAATCCAGCTCCAGAAATTTCTGAGAATGGGGAACCTGGTCAGGAACGCGAACTCGAATTAGAACTCAAGGTCTTGGCAGACGTTGGTTTGGTTGGCTTCCCTTCTGTTGGGAAATCTACCCTTCTTAGTGTCATCACTTCAGCCAAACCAAAGATTGGAGCTTATCATTTCACTACTATCGTTCCAAATTTGGGCATGGTTCGGACGCCATCAGGTGAATCCTTTGCAGTCGCAGACCTTCCTGGATTGATCGAAGGAGCTAGCCAAGGTGTTGGACTAGGAACCCAGTTCCTTCGTCACATCGAGCGCACCCGTGTTATCTTGCATGTTATTGATATGTCGGCGAGCGAAGGACGCGACCCTTATGAAGACTATGTTCAAATTAATAAAGAGCTTGAAACCTATAATCTTCGTTTGATGGAGCGGCCTCAGATTATTGTGGCAAATAAGATGGATATGCCAGAGAGCCAAGAAAACTTGAAAGAGTTCAAGAAGAAATTGGCAGCCAATTACGATGAGTTTGATGAACTGCCACAGATCTTCCCGATCTCTAGTTTGGCGCATCAAGGTTTGGACAACTTGTTAGAAGCAACGGCAGAATTGTTAGACAAAACGCCAGAATTCCTCTTGTATTCAGAAGACGAAATGGCCCAAGAAGAAGTCTACTATGGCTTTGATGAAGACCAGCCAGCCTTTGACATCAGTCGGGATGACGATGCCGCTTGGGTCTTGTCTGGTGAAAAACTTGAAAAACTCTTTAATATGACGAATTTCGATCGTGATGAAGCGGTCATGAAATTTGCTCGTCAATTGCGTGGCATGGGTGTTGATGAAGCTCTCCGTGCGCGTGGGGCAAAAGATGGCGATATCGTCCGGATCGGTAAATTTGAATTTGAGTTTGTAGATTAGGATAGATCCCCAGCGGATCAAGGATTCCAAATAAGAAGTGAGGCTTTTTCAGTGGGAGATAAACCAATATCTTTTCGAGATGAAAATGGAAATTTTGTTTCAGCAGCCGATGTTTGGAATGCTGAAAAACTAGAAGAACTCTTTAATACGCTAAATCCTAAGCGCAAATTGCGCTTACAAAGGGAAAAATTAGCAAAAGAAAACCAGCAGAAGTAAATAGACTTGGAGAATACTATGGCAAAAACAATTCATACAGATAAAGCACCCGCAGCAATTGGACCTTATGTTCAAGGGAAAATCGTAGGGAATCTTCTCTTCGCAAGCGGACAAGTTCCCTTGTCACCTGAAACAGGCGAAATCATTGGCGAAACCATCCAAGAACAAACAGAACAAGTCTTAAAGAACATTGGGGCTATTTTGGAAGAGGCTGGGACAGACTTTGACCACGTGGTGAAAACTACTTGTTTCTTAAGTGATATGAATGACTTTGTACCTTTTAATGAGGTCTATAAAACAGTCTTTACTACAGAGTTTCCAGCTCGATCTGCTGTTGAAGTAGCACGCCTGCCACGTGATGTGAAGGTTGAAATTGAAGTTATTGCGGAAATCAAAGCCTAATAACCATTCAAAGACAAAAAGACAGAGTGGAGAGCAGGAAACTGTAGGCCACTCTGTTTTATTTATGGGAGGAGAAAATGACAGAAAGTAAGATTCAACTGGTCATGGTAACAGGGATGAGCGGTGCGGGCAAGACCGTCGCCATCCAATCGTTTGAGGATTTGGGTTACTTTACCATCGATAATATGCCACCGGCGCTCTTGCTGAAATTTATTGAGCTCATGCGCCACAGTCCCGATAACAATAAATTAGCCGTTGTTGTGGACATGCGGAGCCGTTCTTTTTTCAATGAAATTCGCACCATTTTGGATGAATTGGACAACCAAGAAGACCTCGATTTCAAGGTCTTGTTCTTGGATGCCACTGATAGTGAGTTGGTAGCACGATACAAGGAAACCCGTCGCAGCCACCCACTAGCGGCAGATGGCCGTGTCTTAGATGGGATTACTCTAGAGCGCGAACTCTTGTCCCCTTTAAAAAATATCAGTCAAAATGTAGTAGATACGACTGAGTTGACGCCTCGTAATCTGAGAAAAACTATCGCAGAACAATTTGCCAGTCAAGATAATCAGCCAGATTTTCGGGTTGAGGTCATGTCATTTGGGTTTAAATATGGCCTTCCGATCGATGCTGACCTCGTCTTTGACGTGCGTTTTCTTCCCAATCCCTACTACAAGTTAGAACTTCGTAATTTAACAGGTCAAGATCCAGCTGTTTATGATTATGTCATGGATCACCCTGAATCAGAGGACTTTTACCGTCATCTCCATGACTTGATCGTACCTATTTTACCGTCTTATAAACGAGAAGGTAAATCCGTTCTCACCATCGCCATGGGCTGTACTGGAGGGCAACACCGTTCAGTAGCCTTTGCAGAGCGATTAGCGCATGATTTAGAAAAAAATTGGCAGGTCAATTGCAGTCATAGAGACAAGGACAGACGGAAAGAAACGGTGAATCGCTCATGAGAAAACCTAAAGTAACCGTTATTGGAGGAGGAACAGGGATTTCTGTTATTCTCGATAGTCTGAGAAAGAAACCGGTCGATATCACTGCAATTGTAACCGTTGCAGATGATGGCGGGAGTTCAGGTGAATTGCGGAAGAACATCCAAAAATTGACACCACCTGGGGATCTTCGAAATGTGCTGGTTGCCATGTCAGATATGCCTCGTTTTTATGAGAAGGTCTTTCAATACCGCTTTGCTGACGATGATGGCCCTTTGGCCGGACACCCTTTGGGAAACTTGATCATTGCAGGGATTTCAGAGATGCAAGGTTCGACCTATAATGCCATGCAGTTGTTAACCAAGTTCTTTCATACGACCGGCAAGATCTATCCTTCCAGTGATAGTCCTTTGACCCTTCATGCCGTCTTTCAAGATGGAAAAGAAGTGGTAGGAGAAAGCCATATTGCCAACTACACCGGCATGATTGATCATGTCTATGTGACCAATACCTTTGATCAAGAGCGTCCAAAAGCTAGTAAGAAAGTGGTGGAAGCTATTCTTGAAAGTGATATGGTCGTCTTAGGTCCTGGTTCGCTCTTTACCTCGATCCTTCCAAATTTGATGATCGATGAAATTGGGAAAGCCATCCTTGAAACCAAGGCTCAGGTAGCCTATGTGTGTAACATCATGACCCAAAGAGGAGAAACCGAACATTTCACAGACAGTGACCACGTTGCCGTTCTCCATAAACATTTGGGAGAGAAGTTCATTGATACAGTCCTTGTCAATATCAATCAGGTTCCCGCAGCTTACATGAACAGTAACAAATTTGATGAATACTTGGTGCAGGTAGAGCACGATTTCAAGGGACTGCACTTGCAAGTTCCCCAAGTGATTTCTTCTGATTTCTTAAAGCTGGTCAATGGAGGAGCCTTTCATGATGGCGAAAAAGTAGTCGAAGAGTTGATGCAGATCGTGCAGGTGAGAAAATGAGTTTTACGGTTCGGGTCAAAGAAGAATTATTGTCTCTCAAGCGATTTGAAAAGAGTGAATTGGCTGCCATTATCAAGATGTCTGGAAGTCTTGGGATTTCAATGGGGGGCTTGACGCTCTCGGTAACGACAGAAAATGCCAAGATCGCACGCCATATCTATGAATTGTTGCATCATTTTTATGAGGCTAAATCGGATATTCGCCACCACCAAAAAACCAATTTGAAAAAAAATCGTGTCTACACAGTATTCTTGGATGAAAAGGTGGAAGAGATTCTAGCTGACTTACATTTGGCAGATGCCTTCTTTGGGATTGAAACAGGTATTGATGCTAGTGTTTTAGAAGATGAAGCAGCTAGTCGTGCTTATCTTCGGGGGGCCTTTCTGTCGAGTGGTTCCATCAAGGATCCTGAAAAAGGGAAGTACCAGTTGGAAATTCATTCTATTTACACAGACCACGCGGAAGGAATTGCCCTTCTCATGCAAGGATTTTTACTAGATGCCAAAACCATCGAGCGGAAAAAAGGAGTGTTGACCTATCTGCAACGAGCGGAAGATATTATTGATTTTCTCATTGTAGTAGAGGCCATGCAAGCCATGCAGGAATTTGAGGCCATCAAGGTCATGAGAGAGACGCGCAATGACCTCAATCGAGCCAATAATGCCGAGATGGCCAATATCCAGCGCACGGTTACTGCTAGCATGAAAACCATTAATAATATTAGTAAAATTGTGGATACGGTCGGTCTAGGAAGTTTACCAAGTGACCTGCAAGAAGTTGCCTATATCCGGATGAATCATCCAGATTATTCCATCCAGCAGATCGCAGATAGCTTGCAACAACCTATTTCAAAAAGCGGCGTTAACCACCGCTTGCGTAAGATCAATAAGATCGCAGACGATTTAGACAAATAAAAAAGGCCAAAGGCCTTTTTTATTATAAACTAGTTGAGTGCGTTGGTTGGACTTTCTTATCTGGATAGATGTAGTTGATGGCATTGTTCACGGCTGTTGGAGCTTCCCCCAGACCTGTAGCGATGAGATCAATCTTTCCTTCGTAGAAGCAGCAGTCTCCACAGGCATAAATTCCAGGAAGGCTGGTTTCTTGTTTTTGGTTCACCTTGATTTTATGGCGTTGCAATTCTACACCCCATTCTTTCAAGTTTCCGATTGAAGATTTAAAGCCATAGTTGACAAATAAGTGATCAATCGGGATAAGTTCGGTTTCATCAGCTTTAACTTTTGTGATTTCAAGATGAGTGGCATGACCATTTTCGCCAATCAAGCGGCTAGGAACAAATGGTGTTTTGATGCTGACAGAAGATTGTTTGAGTTCTTCAACGCTATGTTCCAAGGCACGGAAGTTGTCCCGACGGTGAATGATTGTAGTTGGAGCAATCTTGTCAAAAGCAAGAGCCCAGTCCACAGCAGAGTCCCCACCACCAAGGACGGTCACTTGCTGTCCTTCATATTGCTGGATGTTTGAAACATGGTAGTGGACGTTGTCAAAGTCTTCAGCTCCCTCGATATCAAGAGCGCGTGGCTTGAAGGCCCCGCCACCCATGGCAATGATGACTGCTTTAGACTGATGAACCTGGCGAGAAGTAGTGATAGTGAAGAGGTCACCCTCTTTTTGAATATCCTCTACAGTTTCATTGAGGAAGATCGGCGTATCAAACCGTTTGACTTGCTCGATCAAGCGGTTGCTCAATTCTTCACCTGTTAAATTGGTAAATCCGGGTACATCGAGGATACTTTTTTCTGGATAGAGAATGGCTGGTTGCCCTCCAAGTTGAGGTAAGGAATCAATCAGTTTGACTTTAACTTGGCGCATATTGCCATAAAAAGCAGCAAACAGACCAACTGGTCCGCCCCCAACAATCGTAATATCATAAATTTCTGACATGGTATCTCCTTCAGGGTTTTCTTTGTTTCCATTGTATCATAAAATAGGAGGATTGAAAAAGTCATAAAAAAGAAATGGCATAAAGGCTAGGAAGGCTAGAAAAGTTTCAAAAGATCTTGACAGCACCTTTAAAATGTGATAAAATGATTAAGATTTTAGGCTTGAAGGGAGTGAAAAATATGTCAAAAACAGTAGTACGTAAGAATGAATCTCTTGACGATGCTCTTCGTCGTTTCAAACGTGCGGTTACTAAAGCTGGTACTCTTCAAGAAACACGCAAACGTGAATTCTATGAAAAACCTTCTGTAAAACGTAAACGTAAATCAGAAGCAGCTCGTAAACGTAAAAAATTCTAATTGAATACAGAAACAGACTTCGGTCTGTTTTTTGTTTTTTCTCATCCATCAAAGACAAAAAAACCGACCTTCCAGCTAGAAGATCGGATCTTTTTATCTGATTATTTGTTTGCAAGCAAGTCGCGGATTTCAGCAAGCAACTCTTCTTGAGTAGGAGCTGGAGCTTCTTCTTCGACAGCTTCTTCTTTTTTACCGAAGTTTTGAGCTTTTTCAGCAGCTTTCACTACGAAGAAAAGAACAGTACCGATAACAAGGAAGTTGATTACAGCGCTCAAGAAGCTACCATATGCAACACCGTTCCAAGTCAACTCAGCAATCTTTTCAACACCAGCAGCTTTCAAAGCTGGGTTCAAAATAAGCGGAGCGATGATGTCGTTTACAAATGATGTAACGATGGCTCCAAATGCAGCACCAATAATCACTGCAACAGCAAGGTCAACAACGTTTCCACGAAGGAGGAAAGCTTTCAATTCTTTTAACATATCCTATATATGTCCTTTCATAATAATTTTTTACTATGACAGTATAACGGAAAATAAATCGGCTGACAAGAAATATGCCTAATTTTTTAAAAATTAGTGATAAAGGTTGAAAATCTTTTCTTTTCTTTTCTTTTCTGTGTGAAATCGGTAGGAAAAAATTTACTTTTACTAACTTTTAGTATAAAATATAAAGTGATAGTCTATGGTAAAATGGAGGCACTGTTTATGGTTGATAAGGAGCTGATTGCAGAAATTAAAAACAGTGTAAACATTGTTGAAGTCATTGGAGAAGTTGTTTCTTTGACCAAGGCTGGCCGTAACTTTTTAGGCCTCTGTCCTTTTCATGGCGAAAAGACTCCTTCCTTTAATGTCGTTGAAGACAAGCAGTTTTACCATTGTTTCGGATGTGGTCGCTCTGGAGATGTCTTTAAGTTTATTGAAGACTACCGTGGAGTCGCCTTCATGGATGCGGTCCAGATCGTAGCGGAAAAGGCTGGCATTGCGCTTCAGTACCAGGCAAGGCCGGCTCAACCAGCGTCTGTCAATCCAAACCAAGAACTTTATGAGATTCATCAGGAAGCTAGTAAGTTTTATCAGGCGATTTTGATGACGACTAAGATGGGGGAAGAAGCGCGACACTATCTGCATGAACGTGGTCTGACCGATGAAGTGATCCGACATTTTCAATTGGGCTTAGCACCAGCAGAAGGAAATTACCTCTATCGCAATCTCTCTGAGAAATTCTCTGAGAAAGTGATTACCGATTCGGGTTTGTTTACAATTTCAGATGCTGGAACGGTTTTTGATGCCTTTCAGGATCGGATCATGTTTCCCTTGACGGATGATAGTGGACGTGTCATTGCTTTTTCTGGTAGGCTCTGGAAACTGACGGATGATGGCAGTCATCAAGCTAAGTACAAGAATAGTCGTAGTACCCGTCTATTTAATAAAAGTTATGAACTCTATCATTTGGATCAAGCCAAGACGAGCGCCAAAAAGCAACATGAAATGTATATCATGGAAGGCTTTATGGATGTCATTGCGGCTTATCGGGCTGGGATAGAAAATGCAGTCGCCTCTATGGGGACAGCCTTGACACCAGAGCACGTCCAGCACCTGTCTCATTTTACTAAAAAGGTCATCTTGACCTATGATGGGGATAAGGCAGGACTTGAAGCAACAGCTAAGGCCTTGGATATCTTGCAGGATCTAGAGTTGGAGATCGTCCGTATCCCAGATCAGATGGACCCTGATGAGTACCTCAAAAAGACGTCTCCAGAAGATCTAGCTACCCTCTTGAAGAATTCTCGGATCAGTAAGGTTGAATTCTTGATGCACTACTGGAAACCCCAGTATATCGAAAACTTGCAAGCGCAAATTGAGTTTGTCGAAAAGTTGGCACCGATTATCGCCCAGACGCGCTCTATTACAGCGCAAAACACTTATATTTATAAGCTGGCCGATTTATTGCCGGACTTTGATTACTTGCAGATTGAACAGATTGTCAATAATAGTCGTTTGCAACAACGGCAGGAGGGTCAAAGTGGTGGACGATCAAAAACGTCGAATTTTTCAGTGGAGCTCTTGCCGAATCGTGGGATGACGCGCTTGATCAAGGCGGAAAATCATTTATTAAGTAGGATGAAGGATTTTCCAATGGTCCTCAATGATTACCGTTTGCGACCTGATTTTGCCTTTGACACGCCGGAGTTACAGATCTTGTATCAATTGCTCTGTCAAAATGGAGAAGTCACCTCTCAGGATCTATCCGAGCAGCCTGAAGGGGTTCAGCACGCCTGGTACCGCATGTTAGAAGAAAATTTACCAGAAGAGATAGCAGATGGTGAGTTAGAAGAAGTAGAAGCGACGCGGAATCGTGAACTTCTTCGAAAAGAAAGTCAACAAATTGGAAATAAAGTGAAGGAAGCTTCCTCAATAGGGGATGCGGAAAAAGCTTTATTGGAACTCGAGCGTCTAATCGCTCAAAAAAGAAGAATGGAGTAAGAATGGCTAAAGAACAAAAAGATATTACAACATTGGACGTTCAAATTGCAGAATTTATTCGCAGCCACAAGAAAAGCGGAACTGCAACAGATGATGAAATTAATGACCAATTGGTTATTCCATTCACGCTAGATGCAGATGGGATTGAAGACCTTTTGCAACGCATTCAAGATGCAGGGATTTCGATCACTGATAAAGACGGCAACCCGAGTGCGCGTGTGCTGAACAATGAGGAAGAGCCAGAGTTGTCAGATGAGGAATTGCTTGGAAGCAACTCTGCTAAGGTCAATGACCCAGTACGGATGTACTTGAAAGAAATTGGGGTTGTTCCTCTTTTGACCAATGAAGAAGAACAAGAATTGGCTATCTTAGTGGAACAAGGTGATTTGGAAGCTAAGCAACGTCTAGCAGAAGCCAACCTTCGTTTGGTTGTATCCATTGCGAAACGTTACGTTGGTCGTGGAATGCAATTTTTGGATTTGATCCAAGAAGGAAACATGGGCTTGATGAAGGCGGTTGATAAGTTTGACTATACCAAAGGGTTCAAGTTTTCTACTTATGCTACTTGGTGGATTCGTCAGGCCATCACTCGTGCCATTGCAGACCAAGCGCGTACCATTCGGATTCCTGTTCACATGGTGGAAACCATTAACAAGTTGGTTCGTGAACAACGCAATCTCTTGCAAGAATTGGGACAAGACCCAACACCTGAACAAATCGCTGAACGCATGGATATGACACCAGACAAGGTGCGTGAAATCTTGAAGATTGCTCAAGAGCCTGTTTCTCTTGAAACTCCAATCGGGGAAGAAGACGATAGCCATTTGGGTGATTTCATCGAAGACGAAGTGATTGAAAATCCAGTAGACTACACCACTCGTGTGGTTCTACGTGAACAATTGGATGAAGTCCTCGATACCCTGACAGACCGGGAAGAAAATGTTTTGCGTCTTCGTTTTGGTCTCGATGATGGAAAAATGCGGACCTTGGAAGATGTGGGGAAAGTCTTCAACGTGACCCGTGAACGGATCCGTCAGATCGAAGCCAAAGCCCTCCGCAAACTCCGCCATCCAAGCAGAAGCAAACCATTGCGTGACTTTATAGAGGATTAAAAAGGTCCGGGGGACCTTTTTAACCCGAGCCAAGAAATTCAAAAGCGAGGAATGTCCAGTGGACCTTTTTAACGGTCGCCCCAAAATAAGAGAGTGGCCCAGGTCCTGCGGATCTTTTTAACTCGAGCCAAAAAATTTTATCGAAAGTAAATAGCAGAAAAAGGAAGTCATATGGCATATACAACTGAGCAAATTGAAGAAATTAAAAATAAAATCTTAAATGCTTTGGAAGAGGTAATCGATCCTGAGCTTGGGATTGATATTGTCAATTTAGGTCTTGTCTACGAGATCCATTTTGACGGTGAAACTGGAGCAACCGTCATTGATATGACCCTAACGACCATGGGGTGTCCATTAGCGGATCTTCTGACAGATCAGATTCATGATGTTTTAGCAGAAGTAGAAGAAGTGACATCAGTGGATGTGAAGTTGGTCTGGTACCCTGCTTGGACGGTTGAAAAGATGAGCCGTTATGCACGGATCGCACTTGGAATCAGTTAAACATTCTATGCATCAAAACAAATCAGAGGTTGGGGTTTCCCTAACCTCTGATTTATTTATCCCTATTTTTTTGAACAAGCATTTACAAATTCTTAGCAAATTTTCAGATAAAGTTGCAATCATCAAGGGGACAAGGTATAATAGCATAAATAGAAAATAAAGGAGATTTACATGAATCAGTATCCTTTGGTCTACTTGGACCATGTGACAAAGAATTATGGGCATGAAGTTGCTCTCATGGATGTTAGTTTGAACATCCAACCTGGCCGTATTATTGGCCTTTTGGGTCCCAATGGTAGCGGGAAAACAACCATCATTAAATTGATTAATGGTTTGTTGCAACCAAGCCTTGGAAATATCTATATTCATGGGCAATTACCATCCCCAGCTTCTAAAAAAGTGGTTTCCTATTTGCCAGATACAACTTATCTGAATGAAAATATGAAAATTATTGATGCTATTAACTATTTCCAAGATTTTTATGCAGATTTTAATGTCCAACGAGCTTACCAATTGCTCAACGATTTGCATTTGCAGCCAAATCAAAAATTGAACAGCCTTTCAAAAGGGAACAAGGAAAAAGTGCAATTGATTTTGGTGATGAGCCGTGAAGCTGACTTGTATGTTCTTGATGAACCAATCGGTGGGGTTGATCCAGCGGCGCGTGATTATATTTTGCGGACCATTATTCAAAACAGACGTCCAAACTCTTCTGTCTTGATTTCTACTCACTTGATTGCGGATATTGAGCAAGTTTTGGATGAAGCTATTTTCATCAACCAAGGAAGAATCCTCTTGCATGAAAATACGACTGTTTTGCGCAATCAACACGGAAAATCTATCGATGAAATCTTCCGTGATCAATTCCGTGTTTATTAGGAGGAACCCATGTTTGGTAAATTATTAAAATACGAATTTAAGTCAACAAGTAAATGGTATCTGTTGATTACTTTGATCGCACTAGGTTTGTCAGTGATTACAGGTGTTATTGGTGGAAGTGCTACAAACGGTTTTGTGAATATGGAAACCAATAGTATGCAAATCATGACGGGGACTCTTGGGATTCTCATTTTTGGAGGAGTCATTGGTCTTTATCTTAGTAACTACTATATTATTATCCGTCGTTTTTATTCCAACTTATACGGACGTGAAGGTTACTTGACCTGGACCCTTCCAGCTAGCCCACATGCGATTATTTTGTCTAAATTTGTGGGAGCTTTAGTAGCGAGTCTTTACTGCCTATTCCTTCTATTTTTGAGTGGTTTTATCACAATTATTGTGATGGGCGCTGTCATTGGACAAGACCTCTCTCCTGTATTTGGTATTATCGCTGAGGCTTTTAGTCATTCTATTGCTTATTGGATTATCGTTTGGTGGATTTTTACCACAGCTTCAGGGATCTTCCTATTTTATGTATCGATCGCACTTGGCCAACTCTTCCAAAATCGTCGTGGATTTAAGGCTATTCTGTTTTTCTTTCTCTTGTGCATTGTTTTAAGTATCATCGGTACAGCATTCAATCCATTAAAAGATTCATATGCTGTCGGGTCTGCATTGGTTTATGGAAATATTGATGATTTTGGACCTAACTTCATCCCAGGCCTCATCTATGAAGTCATCAAAATTGTTTCTATGTACTTCACGATTCACTATATCAGCAAGTACAAGTTGAATCTTCAATAATAACAGTAAATTGAGCAAGAAGCTTCCCAGTGGAAGCCTTCTTGTTCAATTTTTTTCTTTTGCATTTTTGGCTACATTTTGATATACTAATTGTATTCGTTTTGGGGTCGTTACGGATTCGACAGGCATTATGAGGCATATTTTGCAACTCATCTAGCGGATGTAAAACGCCAGTTAAATATAACTGCAAAAAATAATAATTCTTACGCTTTAGCTGCCTAAACACCAGCAGGCGTGACCCGATTCGAATCGCTCGTGTTTGATGACAGGTCTTAATTTTAGCGAGATACGATCTAGCTTTGTCTAGGAGTTAGATAAGAGATTGATAGACTCGCAGGTACAGGGCTTGAGTTATGTGTCGTGTAGCTGTTAAAATAAAACATAACCTATGGTTGTAGACAAATATGCTGGCAGGTGTTTGGACGTGGGTTCGACTCCCACCGGCTCCATATTTTTATTCATGGAAGATTACTCAAGAGGCTTAAGAGGCCGTGTTGGAAACGCGGTAGGCGTGTAAAAGCGTGCGTGGGTTCGAATCCCATGTCTTCCGTTGTTGAGACATCATTGTGTAGCAGTGGTGTTTTTTTGTACAAAAAAGAGTCCCAAAAATAGACAAGTGAGGGAGGAGAAAAAGTGATTGCACAGCTAGATACCAAAACAGTCTATACCTTTATGGAAAGCCTTGTGAGCATAAAAGACTATGTCCAAGTGGCTAAAAGCATGGGTTATGGCGCATTGGGAATCATGGATGTAGATAATTTGTATGGTGCTTATGAATTTATCGAAGCCTGTCAGGCCCACAAGCTCAGTCCCTTGGTCGGTTTAGAAATTGAACTAGAAGTAGACAATGAAACAATTCCGTTTCGGATGATGGCCTTGTCAACGAAGGGCTACCAGAATCTGATGAAGATGTCGACCGTCAAAATGATGGGGAAAAATAATTGGGAAGATGTGAAACACCTAACAGAAGGAGTAGCAGTCATTGTCCCAGCGCCTTTTGCTAGTGGAGACTTGCCACTTGGTCTAGATTACTTCATCGGAGTTTTTGTGGATACGCCGGTCCAAGAGTTTAGCCACCCTGTGCTCCCTCTTCATACTGTGCGTTTCTTTGAGGTGGAAGATGTGGAAGCCATGCAGATGCTGGCAGCCATCAAGGACAATCAAAGCTTGACAGAAACAGGGTCAATTGATCCTACAACAGTCCTAAAAACTCCTCAGAATTTAAAGAATGATTTTGCAGAGCGATTTCCTCAAGCCATCACAAATCTGGAAAAACTAGTCCAAGGGATTCAATATGATATTGACACCCAGTTGAAATTGCCTCGCTTCAATCCCCAGAAACCAGCTGTTGAGGAACTGAGAGAATTAGCTCAAGCGGGTCTCCTTCGAAAGAACTTGACCAGTCCGGTCTATCAAGAACGTCTGGAGCATGAATTAGACATTATTCACCAGATGGGCTTTGATGATTATTTCTTAATTGTCTGGGACCTTCTTCGTTTCGGACGGAGTCAAGGCTATTATATGGGAATGGGACGTGGGTCTGCTGTAGGCTCACTGGTAGCCTATTCCCTAGGGATTACAGGGATTGATCCTGTGGAGAAGAACCTCCTCTTTGAGCGCTTTTTAAATGTGGAGCGCTACACCATGCCGGATATTGATATTGATATTCCTGATATCTATCGTCCAGAATTTATCCGCTATGTGCGAGACCGTTACGGGAGTTACCATGCAGCTCAGATCGTGACCTTTTCAACATTTGGAGCCAAACAAGCCATTCGAGATGTCTTCAAACGTTTTGGGGTCCCAGAGTATGAATTGACCTCCATTACCAAGCGGATTGGCTTTAGGGATACACTGACGACTGCTTATGAACAGAATCTAGCTTTTCGACAAGTGATTCATAGCCGAGCAGAATTTGAGCGTGGCTTTGAAATTGCCAAAAGAATAGAAGGCCAACCAAGACAGACATCGATCCACGCAGCTGGGGTTGTGATGAGTGACCAGGATTTGACGGATCACATTCCTCTCAAGTATGGAGAAGACATGTTTGTCACCCAGTATGATGCCCATGCGGTTGAAGCCAATGGTCTGTTGAAGATGGACTTTTTGGGTCTGCGAAATTTAACCTTCGTTCAGAAAATGAAGGAAGCGGTCTATGAAAAGTACCAAGAAGAGATCGTGATTGAAGCCATTGATTTAGAAGATCCAGAAACCTTGGCCTTGTTTGCTGCTGGGGATACCAAGGGGATTTTCCAATTTGAACAGGCTGGAGCCATTCGCCTCTTGAGACGTGTGAGACCCAATCATTTCGAAGAAGTGGTAGCGACCACCTCTCTCAATCGTCCAGGAGCTAGTGATTACATTGATAATTTCGTCAAAAGAAAGCACGGCCAGGAAAAAGTTGACATTCTGGATCCAGCTATCGAAGAAATCTTAAGGCCCACTTATGGGATCATGCTCTATCAAGAGCAGGTCATGCAGGTTGCCCAGCGTTTTGCAGGCTTTAGCCTGGGGAAAGCCGATATTTTACGTCGGGCTATGGGCAAAAAAAATGCAGCTGAAATGCATCAGATGGAAGACGATTTTGTCTCAGGTGCTCTTAAACTTGGTCATACGGAAGAAAAAGCCAAAGAAGTCTTTGCAATCATGGAAAAATTCGCAGGATATGGGTTTAACCGTTCCCATGCCTATGCCTATTCTGCCTTGGCTTTTCAGATGGCCTATTTCAAGGTCCATTATCCAGATGTTTTCTTTGATGTCATGCTCAATTATTCGAGCAGCGATTATCTGGCAGATGCTCTTCAGTTTGATTTTAAAGTCGCGCCATTATCCATCAACACCATCCCTTACAGAGATAAGTTCCAGGATCGAAAAATCTACTTGGGAATGAAAAATATCAAGGGACTCCCGAGAGATTTAGCGTATTGGATCATTGACAATCGTCCCTTTGAAAGTGTCGAAGATTTCATTTTACGACTCCCCAATCAGTATCATAAATTACCTCTGTTAACACCTTTAGTGGAGCTTGGATTGTTTGATATTTTTGAAAAAAATAGGCGCAAGGTGCTTCACAATTTGCCGAATTTGTTTGTATTTGCTGATGAGCTAGGTAGTTTATTTGCAGATTCTAACTATTCCTGGACAGAAGCGGAGGACTTTAGCCAGGCTGAAAAATATGAGAAGGAAGAGGCCATTATTGGCGTCGGGCTCAGTACTCACCCATTGGTTGCGATTGGGCAAACGAGTCCCTACGAGATCCAACCAATTTCTCAACTCATACAAGGAGAGCAGGCACGCATTCTCATTGAGGTACAAAACATCAGAACCATTCGAACCAAGTCGGGTGATCTCATGGCTTTCTTACAAGTCAGTGATACCAAGAAAAAATTGGATGTGACCCTTTTCCCTGAAACCTACAATCGATTTTCCTCCTTGATAAAAGAAGGTGGCTTTTATTACTTGACAGGGAAGATACAAGAGCGTGATGGGCGCTTGCAGATGATTCTAGCAGAGGCACAACTAGCGACCAATGAAAAGTTCTGGATCCAGTTGCTCGATCATCGTCAGGATAAAACGATTCTTTCTATCTTGAAAAAATATCCGGGCCCATATCCTGTGATATTACGCTATGAAGACGAGAAAAAAACTCTTCAATTGAAGGGCTATACAGTCCAGAAAAACAAAGAATTGGAAGATGAACTAAAGAATCTCGTTATGAAAACGATTTATCGGTAAAAACTGCGAAAAATACGAGAATTTTAGTCTTCTTTGTGTTATAATTACGTAGAATGTAAAAGAAAAAAAGGAGCAAACAACGAAATGAAACGTATTGCTGTTTTAACTAGTGGTGGAGATGCCCCTGGTATGAACGCTGCCATCCGTGCAGTTGTTCGTCAAGCAATTTCAGAAGGAATGGAAGTTTTCGGTATCTATGATGGATATGCGGGAATGGTTGCTGGTAAAATTCAGCCCCTTGACGCCTCATCTGTTGGAGATATTATTTCCCGTGGTGGTACCTTCCTTCATTCAGCTCGTTACCCTGAATTCGCACAACGCGAAGGTCAATTAAAAGGGATCGAGCAATTGAAGAAACACGGGATCGAAGGTGTTGTCGTTATTGGTGGAGATGGTTCTTACCATGGTGCGATGCGCTTGACTGAGCTTGGATTCCCAGCTGTGGGTCTTCCTGGTACGATCGACAACGATATCGTCGGAACTGACTTTACAATTGGTTTTGATACGGCAGTCACAACTGCAATGGACGCGATCGATAAGATCCGTGATACTTCTTCTAGTCACCACCGTACTTTCGTTATCGAAGTGATGGGACGTAACGCTGGAGATATCGCTCTTTGGGCAGGGATTGCATCTGGTGCAGATGAAATCATCATCCCTGAAGAAGGATTCAAGATCGAAGATGTTGTTGAGAGCATCAAAGAAGGTTACGCAAAAGGTCGTACCCACAACATCATCATCTTGGCTGAAGGCGTGATGTCTGCAGATGAATTTGGTAAAGCGTTGAAAGAAGCTGGTGATGAAAGTGACCTTCGTGTGACTGAGCTTGGCCACATCCAACGTGGTGGTTCACCGACTGCGCGTGACCGTGTTCTTGCTTCACGTATGGGAGCACACGCAGTTAAATTGTTGAAACAAGGAATCGGTGGTGTAGCCGTTGGTATCCGCAATGAAAAAATGGTGGAAAACCCAATCCTTGGTAAAGCAGAAGAAGGAGCCCTCTTTAGCTTGACAGAAGATGGTAAGATTGTGGTAAACAATCCACATAAAGCTGATCTTGGTCTTGCCGAGTTGAACCGTAGCTTGTCTTCAATCTAATTTTATTTCATAAATTTGTTAACCTTGTCTTAAAAAGACAGATATATTTAAAAAGGAGTCATATATATCATGAACAAACGTGTAAAAATCGTTGCAACTTTAGGTCCTGCGGTAGAAATCCGTGGTGGTAAAAAATTCGGTGAAGATGGATACTGGGCTGAAAAACTTGACGTTGAAGCTTCAGCACAAAACATTGCTAAATTGATCGAAGCTGGCGCTAACACTTTCCGTTTCAACTTCTCACACGGTGACCACCAAGAACAAGGTGAACGTATGGCGACTGTTAAACGTGCAGAAGAAATCGCTGGTAAAAAAGTTGGTTACCTTCTTGATACAAAAGGTCCTGAAATCCGTACTGAATTGTTCGAAGGCGAAGCTAAAGAATATTCATACAAGACTGGTGAACGTATCCGCGTTGCTACAAAACAAGGCATCAAATCAACTCGTGAAGTGATTGCTTTGAACGTTGCTGGTGCGCTTGACATCTTTGATGACGTTGAAGTTGGACACCAAGTATTGGTTGATGATGGTAAATTGGGTCTTCGCGTTGTAGAAAAAGACGCTGCAAAACGTGAATTTGTTGTTGAAGTTGAAAACGATGGTATCATCGCTAAACAAAAAGGTGTAAACATCCCTAACACTAAGATTCCTTTCCCAGCACTTGCTGAACGCGATAACGACGATATCCGCTTTGGTTTGGAACAAGGTATCAACTTCATCGCGATCTCATTCGTACGTACTGCAAAAGACGTTCAAGAAGTTCGTGCTATCTGTGAAGAAACTGGTAACAGCCACGTTCAATTGTTTGCGAAAATCGAAAACCAACAAGGTATTGAAAACTTGGATGAAATCATCGAAGTTACTGATGGTATCATGATCGCTCGTGGTGACATGGGTATCGAAGTACCATTCGAAATGGTTCCAGTTTACCAAAAAATGATTACTTCTAAAGTAAATGCTGCTGGTAAAGTTGTTATCACTGCAACAAACATGCTTGAAACAATGACTGAAAAACCACGTGCAACTCGTTCTGAAGTATCTGACGTCTTCAACGCTGTTATCGATGGTACTGATGCTACAATGCTTTCAGGTGAATCTGCAAACGGTAAATACCCACTTGAATCTGTAGCTACAATGGCGAAAATCGACATGAACGCTCAAACACTTTTGAAAGAATATGGTCGTTTGAACCCAGCTTCATTCGAACGTAATTCTAAGACAGAAGTTATGGCTTCAGCTGTTAAAGATGCTACAAACTCAATGGATATCAAATTGGTTGTAACATTGACTAAGACAGGTCACACTGCACGTTTGATCTCTAAATACCGTCCAGATGCTGATATCTTGGCATTGACATTTGACGAATTGACTGAACGTGGATTGATGTTGAACTGGGGTGTTATCCCAATGTTGACAGATGCTCCTTCTTCAACTGATGATATGTTCGAAATTGCTGAACGTAAAGCAGTTGAAGCTGGCCTTGTTAAATCTGGTGATGATATCGTTATCGTTGCTGGTGTACCAGTTGGAGAAGCTGTTCGTACAAACACAATGCGTATCCGTACAGTACGTTAATAGACAATTATATCTGAAAACCTTGCTGGTTGGTCCGAAAGGACTGACCGCGAGGTTTTTCTTTTTCTTCTGGTGTGTGTTGATAAGAATTCTCACTAATGCTTACTTTCTCTTTTTTAAAGATCAAAAACATGGTATAATAAATGAAAAGGAAGGGAGACATACATGCCAAGGAGAGATTTAATTAGAAATGTCATCATTGTCGGTGTACTGGTTTTGGCACTGATTTTGCTTCGAATCTTTGTATTTCATCCATTTAGTATCAATGATAAGATGGCCAATGCTTCTGTGAAAACTGGAGATCTTGTGGTAGCGACTAGAAATGCTCAGGTAGATCGCAGTGATTTGGTCTTATACAAGGTCGGTGGAAAAGAATACCTTGGACGTGTCATTGCCAAAGAAAACGATGAAGTCAGCTACGTAGATGACGTCCTCTATTTGAATGGACAGGCAACACCAGAACCTTACCTAAATAAAATGCTGAACAAACATCTAGCTGCTCCAACGAGTAATGGATATTATACGGACGATTTCTTCTTATCAGAGTTAAAAGGGACTAAGGCTGGTCGTGTACCATCCGATACTTATCTAGTCTTAAATGATAACCGTGGAGATACAGAAGATAGTCGTGAGTTTGGTTATATCCATAAAAATCAGATCGAAGGAGTCGTGAATCTGCGTCTCTATCCTCTCAAAAAATTTGGATTTATAAAAGTAGAAGAATAGCCGAAAGGCTATTTTTTTTTATAAATATCATGATGAACTAGTTTTTTTCCCATTTTTGTGGTAAGATGTTCATTAAATAATTTTTTAGGAGGAGAATGCTATGCAGTATGCTTTGGAAATTTTACCAAGTTTGTTAAAGGGAGCAAGCCTCACTTTGCAAGTGTTTGCTTTCGTATTGATTTTATCGATTCCACTTGGAATCGTCGTTGCCTTTTTGCTTCAATTGCGCTCAAAGATCCTGCATGGACTCCTAACGATTTATATCTGGATCATGCGAGGGACCCCTCTATTGCTCCAGTTGATCTTTATTTATTACGTCCTTCCAAGTATTGGGATTCGGATTGATCGGTTGCCTGCAGCTATTACAGCCTTCACCCTTAATTATGCAGCCTATTTTGCGGAAATCTTCCGTGGAGGAATTGTCGCCATTCCGACAGGTCAGTATGAGGCGGCCAAGGTCTTAAAATTGAGTTCATGGCAAACAATTCGCTATATCATTTTGCCTCAGGTGGTGAAGATCGTTCTTCCGAGTGTCTTCAATGAAGTCATGTCCTTGATTAAAGACACCTCCTTGGTCTATGCTCTGGGAATTAGTGATTTGATCCTGGCTAGTCGGACGGCGGCCAATCGTGATGCCAGTCTAGCACCCATGTTTTTAGCGGGAGCTATTTATTTAATCCTCATTGGGATTGTGACCATCATTGCCAAGCGAGTTGAAAAGAAGTTTTCATATTATAAATAGGAGGAGAAGCATATGTTAGAATTAAAACAAATTTCGAAACGGTTTGGGGATAAGCAGATTTTATCAGATTTCAATCTTCTCGTTCCTGAAAAACAAATTGTCGCCATTGTTGGTCCTTCTGGGGGAGGAAAGACCACCTTGCTTCGCATGTTAGCTGGTCTTGAAACCATTGATTCTGGTCAGATCGTCTATAATGGTGAAAATTTGCCTCTAGATGCCTTAGAAAAACGAAATCTTCTCGGTTTTGTCTTCCAGGACTTTCAATTATTTCCACATTTATCGGTCATGGAAAACCTTATCTTGTCCCCTATAAAGACCATGAATGTGACCAAGGAAGAAGCGAGTAAAAAAGCCATGAGCTTACTGGAGCGTTTGGGACTCGAACAACATGCGGATGCTTATCCCTTCTCTCTATCTGGTGGTCAGAAGCAACGGGTGGCACTGGCTCGTGCTATGATGATCGATCCAGAAATTATTGGCTATGATGAGCCGACTTCGGCCTTAGATCCAGAATTGCGATTAGAAGTTGAGAAGTTAATCTTGCAAAACCGTGAACTGGGGATGACTCAGATCGTTGTTACCCATGATATCCCATTTGCAGAAGGAATTGCGGATGTTCTTCTCAAGGTTGAGCCTAAATAGGAGGAGACTATGAAACGAGTAATACCATGGCTGCTAGGTGTCCTTAGTCTCGCTCTTCTGACTGCCTGTGGACAGACAGTGAGTGATCCTAAAGTGGACAACTGGCAAAAATACCAAAAAGAGCAGTCCATCACGATTGGTTTTGATAATACTTTCGTTCCCATGGGCTTTGAGCAAAAAGATGGGAGCTACGCTGGTTTTGATATTGATTTGGCTAATCAAGTCTTTGAATCTTATGGGATTCATGTCAACTGGCAACCCATTGATTGGGATATGAAAGAGACGGAACTGAAAAATGGTACCATTGATGCCATCTGGAATGGCTATTCGGCAACAGATGAACGCCGGGAAAGTGTTGCTTTTACCAAGCCCTATATGAAAAATGAACAAGTCTTGGTCACTAAGAAAGCCTCTGGGATCCAATCAGTCGATGGGATGAAAGAGAAACGATTAGGTGCCCAGACCGGATCGTCTGGCTATATGGATTTTGAAGCTAATCCTAAAATCTTAAAAAATAAGGTTAAAAATCAAAAGGCTACCCAATACCAGAGTTTCAACGAGGCGCTGATCGATCTTCAGAATGATCGGATCGATGGGCTCCTAATCGACCGTGTCTATGCCAACTATTATTTGCAAACGGAAGGAATTTTAAAAGATTACAATGTCTTTCCTGTAGGTTTTGATACTGAATCCTTTGCGGTAGGGGTGCGCAAGGCGGATAAAACCTTGAAGAAAAAAATTGATGAAGCCTTCGTAAAACTCTATCAAAAGGGCCAGTTCCAAAAGATCTCTAAGAAGTGGTTCGGAACGGATGTAGCAACAGACGATATCAAGTAAAAAAGAGAGGGGGACAGAAATCGGTAATTCGTTAGAATTCGATTTCTTTGTCCCGCCTCCGCACAGTTGAGTAGGGCTGTAAAAGCTGATGAAATCAGCGTAGTAGAGCCCACTCAAGCACTGCGTCTTGCTCGATAATCCAAGACAATTGAGAGGCTAGGACTTTTGTCCCAGCCTCTTTTAGTCGGTTTTATTAGTAATTTGATGGAAAATCTTTTGCCAAGTTTCGTGGCGACGCCAGAGACTGGTATGGATTTGACCGTCTAGTTCATAACGTATGAGTTTGGTTTTTTGACTGATGGACTCCAGTTCAAAGTTTTGGAATTGAACTTGGTCGTTTGCAAGAGCCTCTATTAATTCTGCCTTGTTGTGTTCGTGACCGGTATCGTCAATCAAGGTATAATTATCTGCTAGTAATGTATCAAACTCTTGCTTAGCATAGAGGCGTTTTTCGTAGGTTAAGAGTTTCTTTTCAACGTTTTCGATCAACTCATCCTCTGGAATTGAGCTAGGTTCCACATGGACGTCAATGTCAAAGACACCAAATTCTTCTTTCAGGAGATCCTCGACTTCTTCTGTGATCGCATGGCTTTCATAGACTGAAAGATCGGGATTCATCTCCAAGACGACGTCTAAGTAAATATTACTTCCATAGGTCCGTCCGCGTTGGTATTTCACACGCGCAATCTTAGGGAGTTTTAAAATAGCTTTTTCGTAATCTTCGAGGAGACTATCATCAAAGCCGTCTGAAAGACTAAAGGAAGATTCCATAAAAATATCGTAGGCTGTTTTGAGGATAAAGAAGGTGATGATGATGGCTGCGATCTTATCAACAATTGGATAGTTAAAAGCACTAGCAGCGATCGCGATCGACGTTCCAAGAGATGTGACGACGTCTGAAAGATTGTCTTTTGCGGCTGCTTTTAAGGCTTTGGATTTGGCTCGTTTGGCTAAGCGAAGATTGTAGAAATAAACGCCTAGCATAACAAGGGCTGAAATCACTCCGACACCAGCACCGAGTGGATCAATGCTAACTGTTTCATTGCTGAAGATCTTTTGGAGGGTATCGCGTAAGACATCAAAACCAACATAAAACATAATGATGGAGGTAACTAGACTAGCTAGATCCTCAATTTTCCAGTGACCAAACTTGTGATCGCGGTCAGCAGGTTGGCGAGCGAGACGAATCCCGATGAGCAGGGCAGCATTGCTGATAATATCTGATAAGTTGTTAAATCCATCGGCTACCAAACTAGAGGAGTGAAGCAGATGGCCAGTAGCTAATTTTGCTGAAGAAAGTAGTAAATAGGCTAAAATACTGATGATGGCACCACGTTCGGCCAGTTTTAAGTTACTGTATGGTTTTTCCAAAATTTCCTCCTACAACCTCGGATATGAACCTGTTTTCTTTAAGCTACTATTATATCGTTTTTGGAAGGGAAATTCAAATGAGTCCTTTTTTAAAAGAAGCTAGGCAGGTTTTGTGGTATAATAGAACGATTGAATGAATGAGGAGTATGAGATGAATCCTTTATTGAATGGTATGAATGATCGCCAAGCAGAGGCGGTCCAAACGACAGAAGGTCCCCTCTTGATCATGGCGGGGGCTGGTTCGGGTAAGACACGTGTCTTAACCCACCGCATCGCTTACTTGATCGATGAAAAAATGGTCAATCCTTGGAATATTTTGGCCATTACCTTTACCAATAAAGCCGCTCGGGAGATGAAGGAGCGGGCTTATCAATTGAATCCAGCCACCCAAGACTGCTTGATTGCCACCTTCCACTCCATGTGTGTGCGTATTCTCCGTCGAGATGCGGATCACATTGGCTACAATCGTAACTTTACCATTGTCGATCCAGGAGAACAACGGACCTTGATGAAACGGATCTTGAAGTCCTTGAATTTGGATCCTAAGAAATGGAATGAACGGACCATTTTGGGGACTATTTCCAATGCCAAAAATGACCTGATCGATGAAGTGGCCTATGCTGCCCAGGCGGGAGATATGTATACTCAGATCGTCGCCAAGTGTTATGAGGCTTACCAAAAAGAACTCCGTCAGTCGGAAGCAGTGGACTTTGATGATTTGATTATGCTGACCTTGCGTCTTTTTGATCAGCATCCAGATGTGCTGACCTATTACCAGCAGAAGTTCCAATACATCCACGTAGACGAGTATCAAGATACCAACCATGCACAATACCAGTTGGTCAAACTCTTGGCTTCACGCTTTAAAAATATCTGTGTCGTTGGGGATGCGGACCAGTCTATTTATGGCTGGCGGGGAGCAGATATGCAGAATATCCTGGACTTTGAGAAGGATTATCCTGATGCCAAGGTCGTTTTGTTGGAGGAAAATTATCGTTCCACTAAAACCATCCTGCAAGCAGCCAACGACGTCATCAAAAACAATCGCCACCGCCGTCCGAAGAATCTCTGGACACAAAATGAAGACGGGGAAGAGATTGTCTATTATCGGGCCAATGACGAGCAGGATGAAGCGGTCTTTGTTGCTAAAACCATTGAAGAGCTTAGTCGTGAAGCTGGCTACAAACACCGTGATTTTGCCGTTCTCTACCGGACCAATGCTCAGTCACGGACCATTGAAGAAGCGCTACTCAAGTCCAACATTCCCTACACCATGGTAGGGGGCACCAAGTTCTACAGCCGGAAGGAAATTCGGGATGTCATTGCTTATCTGAACTTGATTGCCAACCCCAGTGACAATATCAGTTTTGAGCGTATTATCAATGAACCCAAGCGGGGAATCGGGCCAGGTACAGTGGATAAAATTCGCGATTTTGCTCAAATGCAAGAGTCTTCACTCCTGGATGCTTCAGCCAATATCATGCTCTCTGGCATCAAAGGAAAGGCAGCTCAATCCATCTGGGACTTTGCCAATCTCATTCTTGATTTGAGAGAAAGATTGGACCAGCTGACCATTACAGAGTTGGTCGAAGAAGTCCTTGACAAGACAGGTTATATGACAGCCCTAACCAATCAGGGAAATTTGGAAAGTCAGGCCCGCATCGAGAATATCCAAGAGTTCCTATCTGTTACCAAGAATTTTGATGAAAATGGAGAGACAGTCGAATACGAATCAGGTGTGGAAACCTTGAGTCGCTTCTTGAATGATTTGGCTTTGATTGCCGATACAGATGATGGGGCCCAAGAAACTTCAGAAGTCACCTTGATGACCCTTCACGCGGCTAAGGGATTGGAGTTTCCAGTCGTCTTCTTGATTGGGATGGAAGAAAATGTCTTTCCTCTTAGTCGTGCGGCTGAGGATCCAGATGAGTTGGAAGAAGAGCGTCGCTTGGCTTATGTGGGGATCACGCGGGCAGAGAAGGTTCTCTTCTTGACCAATGCTAACTCTCGTTTGCTCTTTGGACGGACCAGCTACAATCGTCCGACGCGTTTTATCAATGAAATCAGCTCGGATTTATTGACCTATCAAGGATTAGCGCGTCCAGTTAATACCAGCTTTAAGGCTTCTTATAGCAATGGAGGCGGAACGACCTTTGGAAAAGGAATGAGCCTGTCACAAGCCCTTCAAGAGCGCAAGAGACAAGCAGCTCCAAGTGCCCTAACGTCATCAAGCCTCCCCTTTGGTAATGGCAACCGTTCTAGCGCCAAAGAGAGCGTCGCTTGGTCCATTGGCGACATTGCCATTCACAAGAAGTGGGGTGAAGGAACCGTGCTTGAAGTATCTGGTAGTGGTAGTACCCAAGAACTCAAGATCAACTTCCCAGAAGTGGGGCTAAAGAAACTCTTAGCCAGTGTCGCGCCAATTGAGAAGAAATAAACTGAAACCAGTAAGCTTAGCTTGCTGGTTTTGTCCTTTTATCAACTTCACTTAGGTGAGGACGGACGGTAGCGACTCCCTTTGGGATTCCATACCTTAGATTTGAGCCTTCCGTCTCAAATCTACCGAGCAGGAGAAACAAATCTGTTTCTCCTTCTTTTCTCACGGCGGGAAGTTTTGATGATCATCGTTCGGCTTTCTCAAATTCTCTCATTTACTCTATTCACTGTCAAAAATTAGGGAAATAGTAGGAGCAAGCCTCGTTTGCTGGTTTTGATTTTACAGGTAGCATGATATAATATAGTAAGAATAGAGAAAGAGGCATGCTATGAACGAAATCAAGTGCCCCAACTGTGGGGAAGTTTTTACGGTCAATGAAAGTCAATACAGCGAACTCTTGTCACAGGTACGGACAGCAGAGTTTGACAAGGAAATTCATGAGCGGATTCGACAAGAGTTGGCATTAGCAGAGCAAAAGGCCCTTAATGAGCAACAAGAGAAGTTAGCCAAGAAGGATCAAGAAATTGCCCAGTTACAAAACCAGATTCAACAGTTTGATACTGAAAAAGAATTGGCCAAAAAAGAGGTGGAGCAAACCGCTAGCCAAAGTCTGCTAGAGAAAGAAAAAGAAGTGCAGGCGCTGGAAAATCAGTTGGCCACCTTGCGCTTGGAGCATGAAAATCAGCTGCAAAAAACACTGTCTGATCTAGAGAAAGAAAGAGATCAGGTCAAAAATCAGCTCCTATTACAAGAAAAAGAAAACGAGCTTTCTCTGACTTCTGTTAAGCAAAACTATGAAGCCCAACTTAAGGCAGCCAATGAACAGGTCGAGTTCTACAAGAATTTTAAGGCCCAGCAGTCGACTAAGGCTATCGGGGAAAGTCTGGAACAGTATGCGGAAAGTGAATTCAACAAGGTTCGCAGTTTTGCCTTCCCAAATGCCTATTTTGAAAAGGACAACAAGGTCTCTGCGCGTGGGTCTAAAGGCGACTTTATTTTCCGCGAGTGCGATGAAAATGGGGTGGAGATTATCTCCATTATGTTCGAGATGAAAAATGAAGCTGACGGGACAGAGAAGAAGCATAAGAATGCGGATTTCTACAAGGAGTTGGACAAGGATCGTCGAGAAAAGAACTGTGAATATGCCGTTTTGGTGACCATGCTTGAAGCAGATAACGACTACTTCAACACAGGGATTGTCGATGTCAGCCACGAGTATGAGAAGATGTATGTGGTCCGTCCTCAGTTCTTTATCCAGATTATTGGGCTCCTGCGCAATGCGGCCCTCAATTCCCTTAAATACAAGCAGGAATTGGCGCTTGTTCGTGAACAAAATATCGACATCACCCACTTTGAAGAAGACCTGGATGCTTTCAAAGTTGCTTTTGCAAAGAACTATAACTCCGCTTCAACCAACTTTGGTAAAGCAATCGATGAAATCGATAAAGCCATTAAGCGTATGGAAGAGGTTAAGAAATTCCTAACCACATCCGAAAACCAACTCCGCCTCGCTAATAACAAATTGGATGATGTTTCCGTTAAAAAATTGACTCGGAAGAATCCAACCATGAAGGCTAAGTTTGATGCCTTGAAGGAAGACTAGGAGGCTCCTATGCAGATACGAAAAGCAACCATAAAAGATACTGAAGCACTACTGTCTCTATACGAAGACTTGGGCTATCCAACGACCGCTTCTAAGCTGGCTCGACGTTTAGAAATGATTCTTTCTCAGCCACATTATGGCTGTCTTCTAGCTGAAAGAAACGGAGAAATTTTAGGTTTCTTAGGTTATGCAAAACTCTTCTTTTTTGAAACAGATGGATCTTACTATCGTATTTTGGCTTTGTCAGTTGCAAAAGAAACAAGACGACAAGGAATTGCTAGTAGGCTAATTGATGAATTGAAAAAACAAGCGGTAAAAGAAGGAGTTAAGGCACTGGCTCTAAATAGTGGATTAACCGCTGAACGAAATGCTGCACATCAGTTTTATCAGGCGGTTGGATTTGAAAAAGTGACTGCCGGCTTTGCCCTGCATTTAAAAACTCAACATGAATAAACATGATAAAATAGGAGAGAAAACGAAGTAATGTCTTCAACAGAAGGGAAAACCTTATATTTTAACGAAAAGAGCATGGACTATGTGACATTTGGAAAAGGTAAACAGCCATTAGTGATCATGCCAGGATTGGGGGATGGGTTACAGACCGTTAAAGGAAAGGCACAGCTCTTTTCTCTCTCGTATCGTCTACTTGCTAAGCGATATAAGATCTATGTTTTTTCTCGAATCAATGAGTTGAGACAGGGCTATACGACGCGGAATATGGCAGCAGATGTAGCAGAAGCAATGGAGACACTAAACCTAGGTACAGCCTATGTCATGGGGATTTCACAAGGTGGAATGATTGCCCAATGGTTGGTGGCGGATTTCCCTGAAAAGGTTCAAAAGCTCATCTTAGCTGTGACCACTGCAAAACCTAGTCAACTTGCTAGAGAACGAATTGAGCATTGGCAAAAACTTAGTCAATCTGGAAATTTTAAGCATCTCATGCTGGATATCGCAAAGCATTCCTACACGCAAAAGAGCTATCAAAAGTGGCGGTTGCTTTATAATATCATGGGTCGCTTGGGGCGAATCAAAGATGAAAATAGAATAGCCATTCAGTCTCAGTCTTGTCTTACTCACGATAGCCTTGAGGTCTTAAAGGAAATTCATTGTCCGACCCTGATCCTTGGTGCCCTTGAAGATGATGTGATTGGTGTGGACGGATCTAAGGAACTAGCAAAAGCGATTTCAGGTTGTCAACTCCTCATTCTTAAGCACTCTGGTCATGCTCTTTATGAAGAAAATAAAGCATTTCAAGAGGCTGTCTGTGAATTCTTAAACTAAAAAACGCTGGAAAAATTTTCCAGCGTTTTTATTCTATTTAAATCGCAAAGAGATCGTTTAGGTTTTCTGCCATGGTTGGGTGGGTAAAGATTTGTTTTGCAATGTAAGTATAAGGGATCTTGTTGTCCATGGCCATGGTGATCTGGTTGATGATTTCGCCTGCAGCTTCTCCAAAGAGTGTCACTCCAAGAATTTCTTTAGTTTCTGGGTTGACCACGGCTTTGAAGGCACCTCGAAGGTCTGCATTGACATGTCCACGAGGCATGGCAGCAACTGGCAATTCTTTAACAGCAACTGGAAGTCCTTTGTCACGTGCTTCTTGCTCGGTCAAGCCGACTTGGGCAAGTGGAGGAGCAATAAAGAGTGTTGTCGCATAATTTCTACGAGTTTCAAGATTGTAGCTACCATCGCCTGTAAGGTAGTTGAAGACAATGCGGAAGTCATCGAGTGACATGTAGGTGAATTGTGGACCACCATTGACATCCCCAACTGCAAAGACACCAGGGACGCTGGTTTCCAAATGACGGTTGACTTGGATCGCTCCACGATCAGTGACTTGGATATCTGTGTTTTCAAGACCAAGTCCAGCTGTGTTTGGCTTCCGTCCTGTTGCGTAGAGAAGGATATCAAACTCGAAGTCTCCCTTATCTGTGACAACCGTTAAGCTGTTTTGGCCATCTTTGATTTCTTGGGTATGAACGCCTTGCAAGAATTGAATACCGTCTTCTTCAAGGTAGCTTTTTGCAAGAGCTGCAATACTTGGCTCGATCCGTGGCAAAAATGTTTCAGAAGCATCCAGCACCGTTACTTGGCTGCCCAAGGTATTGTAGAGATGAGCAAATTCCAATCCGATTGGTCCACCACCAAGGACACCGAGGCGTTTAGGTAGGTTTTCCAAACGTTGAATGCCGGTTGAATCCACGGCAAATTTACTTTCAGCCAAACCTGGGATCGGAAGGACATTTGGCACAGCACCAGTATTAATAATAATGGTTTCAGCTGTCAATTCTTCCTTCTCATCTCCAGCTTGAATTTCGATGACCTTGTTAGAAACGAAACGAGCTGTCGCATCGATGATGTCTACACCGGTTCCAGCAATGGTTGCATAGTTCTTTCCGTTGAGACGAGTGGTGACAGCATTTTTCTCATTCATAGCTTGCTCAAAATCCAAGCCTTTTTCTGCTGCAACAATCAAGGTCTTGGTGGGAATACAAGCAATATTGATGCAAGTACCACCGTACATAGACTTGCTCTTTTCAATCAGAGCGACTTTTTTTCCTTGGCTTGATAATTTCGCTGCGAGTGTTTTACCAGCTTTACCAAATCCAATCACAATAACATCATACATTAACATATGTTACACCTTCTTTCGATTTCTATTGTATCAAACCCATTTTAAAAAGTCTGAAATCTGCTACGGGATTTTTTTGAAGCTCATGAGAAGGGGGAAAGAGGGACAAGAAGTCTCGTTTCATGGTATAATAAAGGGTCGGTGACCCGGATGGTCACACAAGAGTTAGAAAGAGCAAATCAGATGGACGGAATTATCAATATAAAAAAAGAAGCAGGCATGACCTCACATGATGTGGTCTTTAAACTGAGAAAAATCTTAGGAACTAAGAAGATCGGACATGGGGGAACGCTGGATCCAGATGTGGTGGGAGTGCTTCCGATTGCAGTTGGCAAGGCGACCCGGATGGTCGAATTTATGCAAGATGAAGGCAAGGTCTATGAAGGAGAAATCACTTTGGGATTTTCTACCACGACGGAGGATGCCAGTGGGGAAGTCGTAGAGCGGACCCCAGTGGAAGCCCCTTTAGATGCAGTAGAGGTTGATCGCATGATTGCCCAAATGGTGGGAGAAATCGAGCAAGTACCACCTATGTATTCAGCGGTCAAGGTCAATGGACGTAAGCTCTATGAATATGCGCGGGCAGGAGAAGAAGTGGAACGCCCTGTCCGACAGGTAACCATTTATGAATTCACGCGCACCAGTGAGATTAGCTACAAGGAAGGATTAGCCCGTTTTCGCTTCCGGGTTAAATGCAGCAAGGGCACCTATATCCGGACCTTGTCTGTGGATTTGGGTCAAAAACTGGGTTATGCAGCCCATATGTCTCATCTGATCCGAACCAGTGCTGCCGGTTTGTCACTGGATGATGCCCTGACCTTAGAAGAAGTGGCTGAAAAAGTAGCGCAAGGAGATTTGAGCTTCCTTCACCCACTTGAAATTGGCACCGGGGATCTGGAAAAAGTAGAGCTGACAGTAGAAGAGGTCGGTGAAGTCCAAGTGGGACGCTTTATTCCAGTTGAGAGTGACTCCAAAGAGTTAGCTGCTTTTTACCAAGGGAAATTGATAGCCATTCTAGAAAAAAGAGAAGAACTTTACAAACCTCGAAAAGTTTTTCTAACAGAAAGTGTGTTACAATAAATTCATGAATATTCGTACGATTACTACTGCTAACCAGATCCATTTGGAGAATGAGACAGTTTTGGTTCTGGGCTACTTTGATGGCCTGCATCTGGGGCATCAAGAACTCTTTAAAAAGGCGTGTCAGATCGCGGATGAAAAAGGCTTGAAGGTCGCTTTGTTAACCTTCCCTGAATCTCCTAAGTTAGCCTTTGTTCGCTACCAACCAGAATTACTACTCCATTTGCAAAGTCCTGAGGATCGGTTCCAAAAATTAAACGAACTAGGAGTGGATGAGCTCTTCCTCATTGATTTTACGACCGATTTTGCTTCTAAAACAGCGAAAGATTTTGTCGATCAATTTGTCAAAGCCTTGAGAGCCCGAGTTTTAATTGCTGGATTTGATTATAGTTTTGGCTCTGATAAGAAAACTGCCTCTGACTTAGTTGCTTATTTTGATGGTCAAGTGGAAGTCATTTCTCCTGTATTGGATCAGGGGGAAAAGATCAGTTCAACCCGCATTCGTCAAGCTGTCCTAGAAGGACGCGTCCAAGAAGCTGCCCGTCTACTTGGTCACCCTTTATCCAGTCGAGGAATCGTGGTGCACGGGGATGCGCGGGGAAGGACCATTGGTTACCCCACTGCTAATCTAGCACCGATTGATCGGACCTATCTACCATCCGATGGAGTCTATGTGGTTGATGTCGATTTTAAAGGGCAGACCTATCGTGGCATGGCTTCTGTCGGGAAAAATATCACCTTTGATGGGAAAGAGCTTCGTTTCGAAGTCAATCTCTTTGATTTTACTGGAGATATCTACGGTCATACCCTGACCATTCACTGGTTAGATAAGATTCGAGAAATGGTCAAATTCGATGGGATCGATCAACTAGTGGCTCAATTGAAAGAAGATGAAGCAGTTTCACGAAACTGGACCAAGAGAGTGGGACAAAAGTCCTAGCCTCTCAATTGTTTTTGGACTGTCGAGCAAGACGCAGTGGTTTAGTGGGATATACTACGCTGATTTCATCAGCTTTTACAGCCTTACTCAACTGTGCGGAGGTGGGACAACGAAATCGAATACTAACGAATTACCGATTTCTGTCCCACTCTCTTTTTTCGGGCCTCTTCTTGGGAAAAATGAAAGGGATTTCTTTTTTCCACTGAAATTCAGAAAAATCGTCTAGAAATCAAAAAAGCGCTTTTCAAGCACCTATTTTTTTTGTATAATAGAGTCAGATAGTTATATATAAAAAAAGAAGTGAACCACATGATTACATTATTTTTATCACCGAGTTGTACATCATGTCGAAAAGCTCGGGCTTGGTTAAAAAAGCACGATGTTCCATTTAAAGAACACAATATTATGACAAGTCCTTTGAGCAAACAGGAGTTGACAAGTATATTGGCCTTGACCGAAAACGGAACAGACGACATTATTTCAACTCGTTCAAAAATTTTTCAAAAATTGGATGTTGATGTTGAAGATTTATCTATCTCAGCCTTGATCCGTCTGATTGAGGAAAATCCTAGTCTCTTGCGGAGACCGATTATTTTAGATAACAAACGCATGCAGATTGGCTTTAACGAAGATGAAATTCGGGCCTTCTTACCACGGAGTTATCGCAAACAAGAGTTACGCTCTGCCACTCTAAGAGCAGAAATAAACTAAGAAGTATGTCGAATGCAAAAAAATTATAGTTACCCACTGGACTTATCGTGGAGCACTGAAGAGCTTGCTTCAGTGCTTTCTTTTTTCAATAAAGTTGAAGAAGCCTATGAAAGTAAGGTAGAGGCCAAAGAATACATGGAAGCCTACCGCGCTTTTAAGAAGGTCGTACCTAGTATCGGAGAAGAAAAGCGTCTTGGACGGGAGTTCGAAGAAGTGAGCGGTTATTCTCTCTATCGTGCGACCCAGGCTGCAAAGCAAAAAGAGGAAGGATGGTTTTCTCTTGAAGAATAAATTAGAGTTTGCCAAACAAATCGTTTTAGAGGCTGGAGACTACTTGCGTCTTCATCTCCATGATGACTTGATGATCTCAAAAAAGACGGGGCCGACAGATTTAGTAACCCAGATGGACCAACAGGTTCAAAAGGATTTGGTTGAAAAAATTACACATCGCTACCTAGAAGATCGGATTTTTGCGGAAGAAGATGGCCTTCGCTCGCCGATTTCAGAAGGTTCCGTTTGGGTGATTGATCCTATTGATGGGACCAATAATTTTGTGACCCAAAAGGAAGATTTTGCGGTGATGGTGGCCTATTTTGAAGACGGAATTGGTCAGTTTGGCCTGATCTACGATGTGATGCGGGATCACCTTTTTTACGGGGGTGGAGAATTCCCTGTTTATCGAAATGAGGTTGAACTAACCCCCTTTGTGGACCAACCTCTAGAAAACTTTTTGATTGCTTCAAATGTCGGCATGCTTGAGAAAAATGACTGGGGCATGGCCGATCTTGGCATGGATTCTCTTGGAATTCGGGTTTACGGAAGTGCAGGTATTAGTTTTTCAAAAATTCTCTCAGGTGGGATTCTAGCTTATTTTAGCTACATCTGGCCCTGGGATTATGCCGCAGCAGCGATCATGGGCGAACAGTTGGGCTATACCGTTTTAAATCTAAATGGAGATAAACCTAATTACCAGTCAGTGGAACCCATTATGATGGTTCCAAAAGTGAAGTTAACAGAAATTCAAACCTATCTTAAGAAAGGGAGAAGTTAAATGAATTTTCCCAATGGTTTTAAAGAAAAATACCAGCATCTTCTAGGTGAGGATGCTGCTGCTTTTTTTGCGACCTTTGAACAAGAAGCAGTATCGGCCTTTCGGACTAATCCTTTGAAAGAAGCTCAAAAAGCATTTGATGATCCGATTCCCAATACCCCTTGGGGCCATTATGGAAAGGTCTCAGGAAAATCCATTGAGCACGCAACAGGCTTGGTCTATTCGCAAGAACCAGCAGCTCAGATGGTGGCTCAAGTTGCCCAGCCGAAGCCAGGGATGAAGGTCTTAGATTTGGCGGCAGCTCCTGGTGGCAAGACCACCCAGCTCTTGTCTTATTTGGATAATCAGGGACTCTTGGTCTCCAATGAAATCCACAAGGGGCGCTCGAAAATTCTTGTAGAGAATGTCGAACGTTTCGGTGCCCAAAATGTATTGGTAACCAATGAGTCAGCCGATCGCCTGGCAAAAGTTTTCTCAGGCTTTTTTGATCTGATTGTATTAGATGCTCCTTGTTCGGGTGAGGGGATGTTTCGTAAGCAACCAGATGCCATGGACTATTGGTCTGTCGAATATCCTCGAGAGTGTAGTCTTCTTCAAAGAGAAATTCTGGAGGATGCCCTCAAGATGTTGGTCCAAGGTGGTTCCTTGGTTTATTCAACCTGTACCTGGGCTCCAGAGGAAAATGAAGAAATTGTATCCTGGCTTTTGGAAAACTATGATCTGGAGCTGGAAACGATCGAGAAGATCAATGGTATGGCAGAAGGCATTGACTATCCAGAAACCGCGCGTATGTATCCTCATCGCTTTAAAGGGGAGGGCCAATTTGTCGCTAAGTTTCGTTATCTAGGAGAGAATCGGCCTGCTAAAATCCCTTCCAAAAAGGACCAATTATCTGCTGAACAAAAGAAATGGTGGCAGGAATTTGCTAAGAAACATTTGAAGATTACTCTAGAAGGGGTTCTTGAAACCTTTGGTGACGAGCTGTATTTGGTTCCACTTGGTTTACCTGAGTTGCGAAAAGTAAAAATTGCCCGAAATGGCTTGCACCTAGGAACCTTCAAGAAAAATCGATTTGAACCTAGTTTTGCCCTTGGTCTAGCTCTGAAACCGAGTGAAGTCAAAGAGACCGTTTCGATCACGCCTGAGGACTTTGTTCATTATGTGGCGGGAGAGACAGTTCAATTGAAGGAAACGCATCCAAATGGATGGTACCAGGTTCTTGTAGAAGGCAATGGTTTGGGCTTTGCCAAAGTGACCGGGCAAACCCTGAAAAATTTCTATCCAAAGGGGCTTCGTTTTAGGTAAAATGCTGGGCAAAGAACCCGTTCTATGATATAGTGGAAGTACAGTTTTTTTTGAAAAAACTTGTCAAAATCATAAGTGAAATAGTGAAATATCAAGGAGACATGATTTGAAAAAGTCTAAAAAGCTGATCTTAGGACTAGCGACGATCGCATTAGCAGGAAGTTTATCTGCTTGTGCTTCTTGGATCAATCGCGGAGAATCCATCACTGCTGTTGGATCCACTGCCTTGCAACCCTTGGTTGAAGGAGTGGTAGATCGCTACATTGAAGAACATCCTGGTAAGATTGTGAATGTACAAGGAGGAGGTTCTGGTACAGGACTTTCACAAGTTCAATCAGGTGCTGTGGACATCGGAAATAGTGACCTGTTTGCAGAGGAAAAGTCTGGGATCGATGCCTCTAGTCTGGTCGATCATCAGGTAGCCGTAGCAGGGACAGCCATCATTGCCAATAAAAATATCTCGATTGACAATCTGACAACGGAGCAATTGCGAAAGATCTTTACAGGTGAATATACCAACTGGAAGCAGTTGGGTGGTCCAGATCTTGAGATCACGATTGTGAACCGTGCCGTAGGTTCTGGTAGCCGTGCTGTCTTTGATGCCATTATCATGGATGGCAAACAACCCAAGCAGGCCCAAGAGCAAGACTCTAATGGAATGGTGAAAAACATCGTTTCTCAAACTCCAGGAGCCATCTCTTATCTAGCCTTTACCTACTTGGATAGCAGTGTCAAAACCATGAAGCTCAATGGTTATCAACCAACCAAAGCCAATGTCGTCAACAATAACTGGCCCATCTGGTCTTACGAACATATGTATACCAAGGGAAAACCCAATGAGTTGTCTAAAAAATTCATTGACTACATGATGACGGATGAGGTTCAGCAAAAAGTTGTTGGCAAGATGGGCTATATCCCCATCAATGATATGAAAGTCACCCGTGATTTAAAAGGGAATGTGACAAAAAAATAAAAGAATTAGGTAAAAAATGAACGAAGTAGCAAAAAAAATGCTGACGAAATCAAAAAACTCCCGCCTAGAAAAATTTGGGAAGACCATTACCTTTCTATGTATGAGTTTGATTGTTGTCGTCGTTGCCATGATTTTAATTTTTGTGGCCCAAAAAGGTTTATCGACTTTCTTTGTTAATAAAGTCAATATCTTTAGTTTTCTATTTGGGAGCTCTTGGAATCCTGCTGCAAAGGAATTTGGAGCACTACCCATGATTCTTGGTTCCTTTATTGTAACCTTGCTTTCTGCCCTCTTGGCAACGCCGTTTGCCATTGGTGCGGCTGTTTTCATGACAGAAGTCTCCCCCAAAGGAGCTCGTTTCTTGCAACCAGCGATTGAGCTTTTGGTGGGGATTCCTTCCGTTGTTTATGGATTCATTGGTCTTCAAGTGGTCGTACCATTTACGCGTAGTCTCTTTGGAGGGACTGGTTTTGGGATCCTCTCAGGGGTCTTTGTCCTCTTTGTTATGATCCTACCAACTGTTACCTTTATGACGACCGATAGCCTCCGAGCTGTACCCCGTCATTACCGGGAAGCTAGTATGGCCATGGGAGCGACCCGCTGGCAAACCATTTGGCATGTCACGCTCAAGGCAGCCCGCTCTGGAATCTTTACAGCGGTTGTCTTTGGTATGGCGCGTGCCTTCGGGGAAGCTTTAGCCATCCAGATGGTGGTCGGAAACTCTGCTGTCGTGCCAACTTCACTCACGACACCAGCTTCCACCCTCACCTCTATTTTGACCATGGGAATCGGAAATACCGTCATGGGTACGGTCAATAACAATGTTCTTTGGTCACTCGCCTTGGTATTGCTCCTCATGAGTCTTGCCTTTAACAGTGTGATTAAACTGATTACGAAAGAAAGAGGTAAGAAGAACTATGCACGCTAAACGAATGGATAAAATTGCAACAGGATTACTGTATGCTATTTCAGGGATCATCGTTGCGATTCTTGCCTCATTGATCCTGTATATCTTGGTCCGTGGCTTGCCCCATGTATCCTGGCACTTCTTGACTGGGAAATCCTCTTCTTATCAAGCAGGAGGAGGGATCGGAATTCAATTGTATAATTCCTTTTTCCTCTTAGTCATTACCTTGGTGATTTCCTTCCCACTTTCTCTTGGGGCTGGGATTTACCTTTCTGAGTACGCTAAAAAAGGGCGCTTGACCAATTTGGTTCGTACCTGTATTGAGATCTTGTCTTCCTTGCCATCTGTCGTTGTAGGTCTCTTTGGTTACTTGGTCTTTGTTGTCCAGTTCAAATATGGATTTTCGATCATTTCAGGGGCTTTGGCCTTGACCGTCTTTAATCTGCCCCAGATGACCCGCAATATCGAAGATAGCTTGCAGCACGTCCATCATACGCAGCGCGAAGCAGGTTTAGCACTGGGCTTATCTCGTTGGGAAACCGTGATTCATGTCGTGGTACCGGAGGCTCTTCCAAGCATTATTACTGGGGTCGTATTGGCATCAGGACGGATCTTCGGGGAAGCCGCTGCCTTGATCTATACAGCAGGTCAATCGGCTCCAGCTCTTGATTGGTCTAACTGGAACATCTTTAGTGTGACGAGTCCGATTTCGATCTTCCGTCAGGCTGAAACCTTGGCCGTCCATATCTGGAAGGTCAACAGTGAAGGAACCATTCCAGACTCGATCGAAGTCTCAGCTGGTTCTGCCGCTGTTCTTTTGATCTTTATCTTGATCTTTAACTTTGGAGCCCGCAAACTCGGAAGTTACCTCCATAAAAAACTAACATCTGCTTAAAGGAGAAGAAATGTCAAAATACAATTGGGATGAGAGACACATCATTACTTTTCCTGAAGAAAAAGTGGTCCTATCGACTAAAGATTTGCATGTCTATTATGGAACTAACGAGTCCATTAAAGGCGTCGACATGCAGTTTGAAAAGAATAAGATTACAGCCTTGATCGGTCCTTCAGGATCTGGGAAATCAACCTATCTTCGTAGTTTGAACCGGATGAATGATACCATCGATATTGCGCGTGTTACGGGTGAAATTTGGTATGAAGGAATCGATGTCAACCGTCCAGATATCAATGTCTATGAAATGCGCAAGCACATCGGGATGGTTTTCCAACGGCCCAATCCTTTTGCCAAATCAATATACAAAAATATCACCTTCCCGCATGAACGTGCTGGGGTGAAAGACAAGAAGATCTTGGAAGAATTGGTCGAAACTTCTTTGAAACAGGCAGCCCTATGGGATCAGGTCAAGGATGATCTTCACAAATCAGCTCTAACGCTTTCAGGTGGTCAACAGCAACGACTTTGTATCGCGCGGGCTATCTCGGTGAAGCCAGACATTTTGCTCATGGATGAGCCAGCTTCAGCGCTTGATCCGATAGCAACAGCGCAATTAGAAGAAACCATGCTGGAGTTGAAGAAGGATTACACCATTGTCATTGTGACCCACAGCATGCAACAAGCAGCCCGTGCTAGTGATTATACCGGTTTCTTTTATCTGGGAAACCTCATCGAGTACGATAAGACTTCGAATATTTTCCAAAATGCAAAATTGCAATCGACCAACGATTATGTATCGGGTCACTTTGGATAAAGTAAAATGACAACAAAAAGGAAAATAGAATGACAGAACCAATTTTACAAGTCAAGGACTTGTCGGTTTATTACAATAAAAAGGAGGCTTTGAATAGTGTCTCTTTGGACTTTGCTCCTAAGGAGATCACAGCCTTGATTGGTCCTTCAGGATCAGGGAAATCTACCCTTTTAAAAGCCATTAACCGCATGGGGGACCTTAATCATGAGGTCACCACCACAGGGACCGTCCTCTACAACGGTCACAATATCTACGGACCACGGACCGATACGGTCGAATTGCGTAAGGAAATCGGAATGGTCTTCCAACAGCCCAATCCCTTTCCAATGTCCATTTATGATAATGTGACTTATGGCTTGATGATTAATGGTGTCAAGGACAAGGCTGTCTTGGATGAAGCAGTTGAAACCTCTTTGAAACGCGCTTCCATCTGGGATGAAGTCAAGGATCGCCTGCATGATTCAGCTATCGGACTTTCCGGTGGTCAGCAGCAGCGGGTCTGTGTGGCGCGGGTTCTTGCGACTAGTCCAAAGATTATTCTTTTGGATGAACCAACTTCAGCGCTGGACCCGATTTCAGCTGGTAAGATTGAAGAAACCTTATATGGACTAAAAGACCGCTACACCATGCTCTTGGTGACACGCTCCATGCAGCAAGCGAGTCGGATTTCTGATAAAACAGCCTTTTTCTTGGATGGCGATTTGATTGAGTACAATGACACCAATGAAATGTTCTTGAACCCAGCTAAGAAAGAAACAGAAGACTATGTCTCTGGTAAATTTGGATAGGAAGAAAATAAAATGTTACGAGTTCAATTTGAAGAAGATTTAGAGAAGTTGCATAACCAGTTTTATGCAATGGGAAATGAGGTGTTGAGTCAGATCAACCGTACGGTCCGCGCTTTCGTGACCCATGACCGTGAATTGGCCCGCCAAGTTATCGAAGATGATGCGGAGATCAACGACTACGAAGTGAAATTAGAGCGTAAATCCTTTGAGATTATTGCCCTTCAACAGCCCGTTTCACAAGACCTTCGTATCGTGATGACTGTCTTAAAAGCGGTCTCTGACTTAGAGCGGATGGGTGACCACGCAGTATCAATTGCCAAGGCAACGATTCGCATGAAAGGGGAAGTCCGCATCCAATCTGTTGAGGAAGAGATCAGCAAGATGGGCCGTGAAGTCAAAGATTTTGTCGAAGCGACACTAGATGTTTACCTCAAAGGCGATGTGGATTTGGCCTATGAAGTTGCGACACGAGACGAAGTCATCAACCATTACTTCGATAGTATCCAAGAATTAGCAACAGAAGAAATTCGGAAAAATCCTGAGTCCATCGTGACCGGACGGGATTATTTCCAAGTGATCAACTTCTTGGAACGTATCGGAGATTATGCAAAAAATATCTGTGAGTGGGTGGTTTACTTCGAAACAGGTAAAATTATCGAAATGTAAGATCATGGAGTCTTTTCGATCACAGACAGGCATTGTCATGCTTGTCTTTTCTTTTATCTTAACTTTGTGATAAAATAGTTTTATTAGGGCTTTTCATTGGAAAAGCGTAAAACATTTAAAGGAGGAAATTATGCAAGCAGTTGCACATTTTGTAGAAACATTCGTTCCAGAACATTACGAAGTGTTTTTGGATTTAAGTCGTAAAACCAAGACCTTTAGCGGTCGTGTGGTGATCACGGGTCAAGCCAAGGCGGACAAGATCTCGCTTCACCAAAAGGATTTGACCATCGAAACAGTAGAAGTAGCAGGTCAAGCCCGCCCATTTACGGTTGATGATGCTAATGAAGCGGTTTATGTTGAATTGGAAGGCACAGGTCAAGTAACGATTACCTTGACCTATTCTGGTAAGATCACAGACAATATGACAGGAATTTATCCTTCTTACTACACAGTAGATGGTGTGAAGAAGGAAGTAATCTCTACTCAGTTTGAGAGCCATTTTGCGCGTGAAGCCTTCCCAAGTGTGGATGAGCCAGAAGCCAAAGCAACATTTGATCTTTCTTTGAAATTTGACCAAGAAGAAGGTGAAATTGCCCTCTCAAATATGCCTGAAATTGATGTGGAAAACCGCAAAGAAACAGGTATTTGGAAGTTTGATACGACTCCACGTATGTCTTCTTATCTCTTGGCTTTTGCGGCTGGAGACCTTCAAGGAGTGACAGCTAAGACCAAGAATGGAACCCTAGTCGGTGTCTACTCTACCAAAGCTCACCCATTAGAAAATTTGGACTTCTCATTGAATATTGCCGTTCGTGCTATTGATTTTTATGAAGACTACTATGGCGTCAAGTATCCAATCCCTCAATCCCTTCATATCGCCCTTCCAGACTTCTCTTCAGGAGCGATGGAAAACTGGGGCTTGGTAACCTACCGTGAAGTCTACCTTCTAGTAGATGAAAACTCTACGGCCCAAAGCCGTCAAACAGTAGCCTTGGTGGTGGCTCACGAATTGGCTCACCAATGGTTCGGAAACCTCGTGACCATGAAATGGTGGGATGATCTCTGGTTGAATGAAAGCTTTGCCAATATGATGGAATATGTCAGCTTGGATGCCATTGAACCAAGCTGGAATATCTTTGAAGACTTCCAAACAACTGGAGTGCCTGCTGCCTTGAAACGCGATGCTACAGATGGCGTTCAATCCGTCCATGTGGAAGTCAAACACCCTGATGAGATCAACACCCTCTTTGACCCAGCCATCGTTTACGCCAAGGGTAGCCGTCTCATGCACATGCTTCGCCGCTGGTTAGGCGATGACGCCTTCCGTAAAGGGTTGAAGATCTACTTTGAAAAACACCAATACGGCAATACTATCGGTCGTGACCTTTGGGATGCTCTTGGGCAAGCTTCAGGTCGTGATGTCGCAGCCTTTATGGATTCTTGGTTGGAGCAACCAGGATACCCTGTTGTTTCAGCTTCTGTGGAAAACGATACCTTGATCATCTGTCAAGAGCAGTTCTTCATCGGAGAAAGAGAAGAAAAAGGACGCAAGTGGGTTGTTCCGTTAAATAGCAACTGGACGGGTATTCCAGATACCTTGGAAACAGAAGTTTTAGAAATTCCAAACTACAGTGCCTTGAAAGCAGCTAACAGCGGAGCTCTTCGCTTCAATACAGAAAATACAGCTCACTATATCAGTGACTACTGTGGGGAATTGTTGGAAGACATCCTTGCTGATCTTGCTAGCTTGGATAGCACTTCGAAACTACAAGTGGTTCAAGAACGCCGTCTCTTAGCGGAAAGTGGTCAAATTTCTTATGCAAGCCTCTTGCCAGTGATTGAACACTTGACAGAAGAAAGTTCCTACTTGGTTGTTTCAGCTGTTTCGAGCGTCTTAGCTGGAATCAGTCTCTTTGTGGATGAAGGAACTGAAACAGAAGCGGCCTTCCATGAGTTGTTGAAACGCCTGAACCGTTACAACTTTGAACGCTTGGGTCTAGAAGCTAAGCCTGGTGAAACAGAAGAAGACGAAAAAGTTCGTCAACTAATGATTGCTAATATGATCAAGGCCAATGATGAAGCTGCAAAAGCTCAAGCGAGCGCTATCTTTGAAGCGCATGCAGATGATTTGGAAAAACTTCCAGCGGCCATCCGCTTGCAAATCTTGGTCAACCAAATCAAGCACCAGGAAACCAAGGAGCTTAGCCGACAATACCTGGATACTTATGTTAAGACAGTTGATGGAAACTTTAAACGCCAGTTGGCGGCTGCACTTTCTTATACCAAGGATAAGGAAACTTTGGAAGCTCTATTGAAGGAGTGGAAGAACAAGGATGTGGTGAAACCTCAGGACTTGGCTATGAGCTGGTATTACAACTTCTTGCATGATGACTTTACCCAAGGTAGAACCTGGACTTGGGCACGTGAAAACTGGGATTGGATCAAGAAAGCCCTCGGTGGTGATATGAGCTTTGATAAGTTTGTCATCTACCCAGCTAACTGTTTCAAGACCCGTGAACGGTTGAATGAATACAAGGCCTTCTTTGAGCCTCAATTGGATGATATGGCGATCAGCCGTAATATCAAGATGGGAATTAAAGAAATTGCAGCTCGTATTGATCTTATCGAGCGGGAGAAAGCAGCAGTAGAAGCCGCTATCCTTGCGACAAAATAGATTGAAAAAAGATGCTACAGAATTCATTCTGTAGCATCTTAGAATGTAGACAACGTCATCTTTGAAACTTTCCTTAGGTGAGTACGGACGTCAGCGAACTTCTTTGAAGTTCCATGACTTAGTTTTGAGCCCCTTCACTTTTCAATTTTTGGGCTCAGGCTAAAACAGTTCCCCGAACTGTTTTACTCTCAAAACTCCCGAGTGCCTGAAACAATTGTGTTTCAGGCACTTTTCTCACGGCGGAAAGTTTC
>NZ_KV807489.1:228602-250864 GCF_001812015.1 Streptococcus sp. HMSC073D05 | reverse complement strand
ACTTTTCTCACGGCGGAAAGTTTCAGTGTATATTTGATTGAGACTTAAAAAATATATTATTTTAATTTTTGGGGCATCATTTAGGTTGGTTAATGATAGTTTAACTACATCCTAATGGAGTGGGAAAGAAGTCCTCTCTTTTCAATTTTTCCACCCCCGCATAGATACAACAGTCTGGGAGAGTGTTGGAGGTTGCAGATAAAGGAAATAATGTTTGCGTCACCTCAAAGCAGTGCTATGAGCAATCAACCAATGTGTCAAACTGTTATTTCTATCTAACATCAAAGGCTGGACAGATTTTGTCCCAGCCTCTTTTTTATAAATGACCTGAATAAGACCTCAAAGGAGAAGGATCATTAGTTTATTGGACTTGGTAAGAGAATCTCCGTTCGATAGTGGCCATTTTCTTTGAATCGCTTGATAGTTCCTTGGTATTCTTGTACTAGGGCATCAACGTTTCGCAAGCCCCAACCATCTCTTTGACGTGTTTTACGAGTCTCTTGTTCCTGTTCATTAAAGGTATTGTTGATCGAAATAAATAGATTTTGTTGAAAATAACGTATATTCAGAGACAATGTTCTCTCTGATTTATCAGTCAATCGAAGACAGGCTGAAATACTATTATCCAAACAATTTCCTAAAATAACAGCTAGCACATCTGGCTGAATTGATAGTTCTTGTGGGATAAAGCAGTTAATTTCTAATGCAATTTCATCTTCCACATCGTGCAGTTTTTGATTCAGTAAATAATTAACCGTTGGATTTTTGGAGTAAAAGGTTTGTTTTCCTGAAATACTATCGGTTAACGATTGAAGGTACTCTCTAGCATCATCAGGATTTTCTTCTAGAAGTGCCAACAGGGTTAAATGTTTATTTTTTAAATCATGCCGAAGACTTTGCAATCGTTGGTATTCTTCTTGAGACTGTTGTGTTTCTCTTAATTGGAATTGAAGTTGTTCTTTATCTAATTTATTTTGATAATAAGCGTGCTGTTGTTGAGAAAGATGTAAGGTAAAATACAGCGAGGAAAACGACAATACAATAAGAGACAAGAGTGAAATGACAGAAAGATAATCTGGTCCAAATACTTGCCCTTGAATAGCAGATACAGTAAAGGCAAAAATAATCGATAAAATCGGCACGATAAATTGATAAAGCCAATTTCTTCTAGATGTTGCCATGCTTAACTTTTGATGTGTTCGAAATAGCTGTCGAAGAACAAGAGTGATCACAGTTGAAAAAAGAAAACTGATGGCAAGGTAACCACTAATCAGTTCTAAATTTTTCGATACTTTTGACAGTGGAAGAAATAGTTGGATAGCTTGATTGAGGACAGCTCCGGCTAATAATGTCAGGCTTGTTTGTAAGAATATCCAAAAGGAAGAATCACGAAAGGAGTAGCCAAAATAGAGTCCTACAAGAGAGGATTCTACAATACTCAGGAAGAGATTGCTAACTAAAAAAACGCGACTTTCTAAAAATAGAAACACAAGAGCCACATGAAAAAGAAAGCAACAACAAAGGACTAGAAGTATCTCTTTTGAATGTTTACTTTTGGATATTGGCCTATAAAATAAAACACTTGCCAGAAATAAGTCAAACAAGATACTAATAATCCGAAATCCTATTAGCATTAGAAATTCCTTTCACTGAGATAGTTATAGTATTTTTCTTTAAAAGAAGACTGGAACTTACGACTAATTGGAAGTGAATGCTCCTCGGTTCCATTGAGCAAAATAGTTACTGTTTTCGCATCAAAATCTTTGATATATTTGGGATTTACAATATAAGAAGCATGAATTTGAATAAAATAATCAGGTAGTTTATCTAAAATTTCTTGAGTTTTCAGTAAGGACTTATAGGTATCTGCTAGTGTGTAAATAAAAACGGAACGCTTATCTTTCTCAAAATAGGTAATGTCACTTAAAGGAATAGAGTAACTTTGTTTTCCAAATGAGAAGTTAAAGATGGTTTGTCCTAAATCTAAATAACGCAAGATCCTATCTAATACCTTATTTAACCTTTGGGGTTCAATGGGTTTTACTAAGTAATCAAAAGTCTGTACTTCAAATACTTGTTCCATGTAATCACGATAGCTGGTCACAAAAATAATGGGGATAAAAGGATTGAACTGACGAATTTCACGTGCAAGGTCAATTCCAGTAATTTGTGGCATATCAATATCCAAAAAAACACAATGTGTATCCCTTGTTAACTGTTCTAGCATTTTTTGTGGATTTGTATATAGTTTTGTTTCTACAGGAACCTTGTCGTAAGAAAGTAAATACTGTTCTAACTGACTAGCATCTCTAGTTGAGTCATCACAAATAACGACGTTTAACATAAGTCCCCCTTATCAAATTGAGTTGGCTAATTATGACACTAAAATGGTAAATCATGACGTAAACCATGGAAAGTCATATGTTTATTATACAATAATCTTATCAAAAATGAAGGAAGCTGGGAAAATCTTCTCAGTTTTGAGTGATGAGATGAAGACATTCGCGACACTGACTATTAGTGATTTGACAAAATCATTCGATAAGCAACATTTTGCTAATAACCATATTTCCTTAGAAATAGAAGCTGCTAAAATTACAGCCTTTTTAGGACACAATGGTGCTGGTAAGTCCACCCTCTTAAATCAAATGATTGGTTTTACCAAACCTGATAAAGGAGATGTATGCTATGGAGATATTTCTTTTGTACAGAATCGTAAACAAGCTCGCTCAATGATGAGCTATATGTCTCAACAGTATGCACCACTTGAAAAATTAACGGTGGAACAAAACTTAGAAATGCTTGGAAGAATGAGAGGGTTAAACACCATAGATTTACAAAAAGAAATGAATCAGCTTTTAACCGAGTTGGAAATTGAGGACTATCGGGCAAAACAAGGAAAGGATCTCTCAGGCGGTTTAAAGCGTCTAACTTCTTTTGCAATGGCTTTAATCGGATCTCCGACCATTATTCTTCTTGATGAGCCGACGAACGATGTCGATCCAATACGTCGTGAAAAACAGTGGCAATTATTACAGAAGCTAGCGCATAAAGGTCATACCATTATTATTGTGACACATAACTTGTTGGAAGTTGAAAAATATGCTGACAACTATGCCTTATTTAACCATGGGAAGTTAATCAAATCAGGACCAGTTCAGCAAATAACCTATCAAAAACAGTATCAAATATCTTTTGAGTTTAGGAATGAAGATAGCTTAGCTCTATTTCAAGATTATAGCATCATCAATGGTTCGATTTGCCAGATTGAAATAGAAGAGGAGGAATTAACAAGACTGCTACCAAAACTAACACAGGAATTGGATAGAAAGAATATTTTTAATCTGTCACTTACTCAGAAAAACGTATCCATTTCAGATCTTTATAGAGAGGAGTTGACAAACTGATATGACTCAATTTTTTTACTTACTTCGTTGGAACTATCTTCGTCAAAAAGATCTATTTCTACTCTTTACGCTAGCTCAGGTTCTGTTATCCATTTCACTTCTTTTTGGTTATCCACTAGTGATCGGTGAGATTGATACGACAGCTGCCTACTATCTCTCTTCTGGTTCAGTTCTGATAGGAGTTATTTCTATTGGCTGTACGATCTCATCCCCTGTTATAGCAAATGCGAAGTCAGAAGGACATGTAGACTACGTACGAGCCCTTCCAATACCACGAATTCTGATTTCCTTAGCAGATCTTTGGATGTGGATGATTGCTATTTTACCTGGAGTGTTCATTTCTGTTATACTGGGCTATTTTCGTTTTTCTGTCCGCCTAAATGTATCTGTTCTGGCTGTTTTTATCCTATTTCTGATCTGTCTTACAATGATCAGTCTTGGATTCGCCATTGCTTATACTTTTTCCCCCAATATTGTAACGTTAATGTCTCAGTTAATTCTTATGATTGGTTTGATGTTTTCTCCAATCATGTACCCAGCAAGTCGTCTTCCAGATTGGATAAATCATCTCTATCATGTTCTTCCATTTGTCCCTTCTGTCAACCTCCTACGAGCTTGTGTCTATAGTCATGGTCCCGTCTCATTTTTTGACTTCACTATTCTGATCATCTGGATTTTGCTAACACAGTTACTGATCTTGAGAGTTCTTTATAAGGAAAAATAAAGGAAGGAGGATCTATGTTTTTCATCATTAAAACAGAGTTCTCTATAAAAGGAGTTCAATTGAAGAGATTTATAAATGTATCCCTATAACAAAAATCAACATCTGCGTTCAGATGTTGATTTTTTTAATATATCCTCTAAGCCCTTTGTATCTTATTTGAAATACCAGTGGTGTTTGAGGCTGGCAAAAATCGCCTTACTGGTGATCGTGATGATGATCAGTTTGATGAGGTCGGCAAGGATAAAGGGAGCAACGACCAAAGCAAATGCTTTTTGGAGATCGGTATGCGTGACCAACATAAAGCCGATAGCTCCTGACACAAAAAGGAGAGCACTACTGAGGAGATTGGCCAAAAAGATAGTGACAAGGCTGGATTTAGCATTGGTAAATAGAGACGTGATCCATGCTCGGAATGGGAAGAAAAGGAGGAAACCAGCAGTAGGACCAAGGAAATGCGAAGCACCACCAGCACCGCCGGCAAATACTGGAAAACCTAAGAAGCCTAACAGTAAATAAAGGCAGACTGTGACAAAGGCATGGCTGGGTTTATAGATGGTCCCGATGATCCCGATCATGAGTGTCTGTAGGGTCAAAGGAATAGGCCCAAAGGGAACGGTGAATTGAGATAGGACGGAGATCATGGCTACTCCAATGGAGATGAGAACTAAGGGAAAGATTTTTTTCATAACAGTTAACCTCGTATTTATTTTATGGTAACTATTCTACAATAAGGGGCTCAACCTGTCAATAGTGCAGGCTTGTTTTAGGATTTTTTAAGTAAAAATTTAGGCATGCTTAAGACTCCTAAAGTATAATCGCCTTACTAAAGGATCGAGCTCCCTTTAAATTTTAAAAGACAAGTACTTGTACAAAAAGATAAAAGGTAAAAAGATGAATCAAAAAGAAACAAAACAAGTAGTCGAAACGCAAGAATCCAAAGAAAAAATGGTTGTCCTCAAACGAAGCCCTAGGTGGTGGATTGGTATGGCAGCAGTTGGTGGATTGTTGGTTGGTGCTGGAAGTGGCTTTGGGGTCGGTGTCATCGCCTCTCAATCTTCCAATAACCAACAATTTTCTCAACCGGTTCAAACGGGTCAGAACCAAGTATCCAATCAGCAACAAAATAGTCAAAATGGCCATGCTACACAAGGAAACCAGCAAACTGGTGGCCCACAGGACGGTGGTCCTCAAGGTGGCCCGCAAGGAGGTGGACCTGGTCAAATGCCACAGGAAGGCAATGTTGACCCTCAAGGGAATGGTCCAGAAAATGGCATGAACCAATCTGGCGGACAAGAAGAAGGGCACCAGAATTCCTCTAACAAGTCCAACAAAAAGAAATCGAAGAATAAAAACAAGACGAGTGATAGTCAAAATAACAAAGAAAACACGACAAACTCATAAAACAAACCTTCCTCTGATAGACTGAATTTGATCATCAAACCAGGTTCTAAACTATAGGAAATGAAGGCAAGTCGTGTTATAATGGTTAAGAATAGATTAGAAAGACTCGCTCATGAAAGAGAAGAGGATACGACGATGATTAAAATTCTATTGGTTGAAGATGACCTTGGTTTATCAAATTCAGTATTTGATTTTTTAGATGATTTTGCGGACGTTATGCAGGTCTTTGACGGAGAAGAAGGTCTTTACGAAGCAGAAAGCGGGATCTATGATTTGATTCTGCTGGATCTCATGCTTCCTGAAAAAGACGGATTCCATGTTTTGAAAGAATTGCGTGAAAAAGGCGTGACAACACCTGTTTTAATCATGACAGCCAAAGAAAGTCTGGATGACAAAGGGCACGGCTTTGAGCTAGGTGCAGACGATTATCTGACCAAGCCTTTCTATCTTGAAGAGCTTAAGATGCGGATTCAAGCTCTCTTGAAGCGGTCAGGTAAGGTCAATGAAAACACCCTCAATTATGGCAATTTGAAGGTCAACTTATCTACCAATTCGACTTACGTGGACGATAAGGAAGTAGAACTTCTTGGGAAGGAATTTGATCTCTTGGTCTACTTCCTTCAAAACCAAAATGTCATCCTTCCAAAAACACAGATCTTCGATCGTCTCTGGGGCTTTGACAGTGACACAACTATCTCAGTGGTTGAAGTCTATGTTTCAAAAATCCGTAAGAAATTAAAAGGTACTGATTTTGTTGAGAGCTTGCAAACATTACGCAGTGTGGGGTATATCTTAAAAGATGCTAACAAGGATTAAGAAAACAGTCGGAGAAGATGACTTTTCTTACTTCATCCGATATTTTGGTCTCTTCACCTTGATATTCTCAGCCATGACCTTAATTATTATTCAGGTCATGCGCTCGAGTCTCTATACAACCGTCGATGAGAACCTCAAGACCTTGAGTCAGGATCCTTATTCCATTATAGCTATTGCCAACCGGGATCAGAAACAGTCTAATTCCAAAGAGGGTGATGAGCATGAGATGATGATGCCTAATCCTGATAAATCGGAACCAAAAGGAGACGTTACTTCCAATACCACTGTTGTTCTACTGAACAAAAAATATCAAAACTTAACAACGGGAAATGGGTTTTTAAACTTCAAAACTGTAACTTTTGGTCGTAAATTGCTTAACAAGGTTTCCCAACTCCAAATTACAAATAGTTACGGGAAAAAAGAAAGTTACCGGGCTTACATGACGGATTTGGGCTTGTCTGATGACGGAGATAGCGACGTCAAGTATGCGGTTGTCATGACCAATATCAGTCAGCTAGAACAGACCAGTGAGGAGCACGAGAGTCAGATCGCACTCGTCATGATTTGCTTCTGGGGAATTTCCTTATTCGCTAGTCTCTTCCTAGCACGTCTCAGTGTTAAGCCCCTACTTGAGAGTATGCAAAAGCAAAAGGCATTCGTGGAAAATGCTTCACATGAGTTACGGACGCCTCTAGCAGTCCTTCAAAATCGCCTCGAAACGCTTTTTAGAAAGCCTGAAGCGACCATTATGGAGTCAAGCGAGAGCATTGCATCTAGCTTGGATGAAGTTCGAAATATGAAGCTCCTGACCACCAACCTTCTCAATATCGCCCGAAGAGATGATGGCTTGAAGCCAGAGATGGAAGAGATCGAACCAAGCTTTTTTGATCAGACCTTCTCCAATTTTGAGATCATTGCGGAAGAAAATGGCAAACTCTTCCAAGGAGACAATCAGGTGGACAAAGTCATTTGTTCTGATAGAACGCTCCTCAAGCAATTGATGACCATTCTCTATGACAATGCCTTGAAGTACACCGATGAAGATGGCGAGATCCAATTTGAAGTCCAGTTGAAGGACAAAAATCTACTTCTGAGGGTGCTGGATAATGGTCCAGGTATTCGAGATGAGGACAAGAAACGGATCTTTGATCGTTTTTACCGGGTCGACAAGGCCAGAACCCGTCAGAAAGGTGGTTTTGGTTTGGGGTTGTCCCTCGCTAAGCAGATTGTAGAAGCCTTTAAAGGGACCATTCAAGTCAAAGATAATAAACCAAAAGGGACCATCTTTGAAGTGAAATTATCCATTAAGACGGAAAGTCGTAAAAAAAATCGTTCATAATCTTTTAAAAATAGAAAAGAGGAAAACCTATGAGTTCAAAAATGTTGCACACTTGCCTTCGTGTGGAAAACTTAGAAAAGTCAATCGCTTTTTACCAAGATGCTTTTGGTTTTGAAGAAAAACGTCGGAAAGATTTTCCAGACTACAAGTTCACGATTGTTTATTTGGCCTTGCCTGGAGATGACTATGAGTTGGAATTGACTTACAATTATGATCATGGTCCATATGTCATCGGAGATGGCTATGCTCACGTTGCTTTGAGTACTCCTGATCTAGAAGGTTTGAATGCTGAACACAAGGCTAAAGGCTATGAAGTGACGGAACCAAAAGGTCTTCCAGGAACGCAACCGAATTACTATTTCGTTGTAGATCCGGATGGATATAAAGTAGAAGTCATTCGCGAAAAATAAGAGGGATTAAAAATAAGGGCCGCTGTCGGCGACGTCAGTCGCCCTCTTTTTTATGAAACCATTTACAAAAAAGGAATGTTTTTTCGAGAGAAATTTGCTATAATAAAGTTATGAGTTTCAAACACACGAAAACTATCTTATTAATCATTACAAATCTCCTTTTATTGAGCCTTTTGTATATTAGCTATCAAAAGATTCAAAAGCTTCGTGAACAAAAAGCCTATCAGGATCAGTTTGCCAAGGTCATCCAACTAGAGAAAAACTCTGAAAAAGGAAAAGATGTTCAAGTTCAGGAAGGGATCTTAGGAACTTCTTATGTGACAGCTTATTATCCTACTAAGGATGGACAAGTTGTTGAGATTATTAAAGAGAAGATCCAAGAAGACCTTAAGCGTCTAGGATCGGATGAGAAAACCAAAGAGCCTAAGCACCTGACCTTCTATCATAGTGAAGAAGCAGAAGGGCCTTTTGTTGGCTATCACCCTATCCAGATTAAACGGGCTGAATACCAATACAAAAAAGGGAAATTCATCAAAGATGAGACGGTGAAGTTGCCCCTCTTTTACTTGGATGATGAGAGTAACCCTCTGACTCTGAGCCAGGTCTTTGCGGATCCAGATGGAGCCAAACAGATCTTTTTGGAGGAATTGCGAGGGAATCTAGACTTTCGTCAGCTGGATGAGGAGAGCATTGATCAAATGGTTGCCCACTTCTCAGAGTTGGATTTGAGCCAATGGGAATTCCAATATGAAAAAGGAAATTTCACCATTCCATTTCCAACCAAGGTTAAGGGAGATGATACCTTCACTGTTCCCTTGTCTAAATTCTATGACGTGATTGATACAGATCGCTTGCTTCCTGATGATCTCGAAACGTACCAATCCTATATAGAAGAACGCCACCGTAAGATGATTGCCCTGACCTTTGATGATGGACCAGATCCCAAGACGACACCTCAGGCGCTTTCTATCTTAAAGAAATACAATGCCAAAGCTACCTTCTTTATGGTCGGAAAAAATGTCAGAGCGAATCCGGATATTGCTAAGCAAGTCCGCAAAGAAGGTCACCAAATCGGGAACCATACCTGGGATCACCCTCAATTACCAAAATTGAGCTTGGATAATGCCAAAAAAGAGATCTTGGATACCCAAGAAGCTATTCAAAAAGCGACAGGTGTGCAGACCAAGATTACCCGTCCTCCGTATGGGGCCATCAATAACGCTATCCAATACGGTGTCGATCAATCCTTCATCATGTGGGATGTGGATAGCCTAGATTGGAAGACACATAATACGACGGCTATTCTCAATGAAGTGAAAAAAGAAGTCAAACCGGGTTCGATTATCCTCATGCATGATATCCATCAAACCACGATTGATGCTCTACCAACCGTCCTTGACTACCTCAAATCACAAGGCTATACCTTTGTAACGGTGGATGAATTGTTGGATTATCAACTTGAAAGTCATCGTATCTATTACAATGGAAATTAACGTAAAAATCCTCTGCAGTTCATTCACTAGCAGAGGATTTTCTTATTCATTTAAAAAGAGTTCGGAATTTTTTAAAACCAGTTCACGGACAGAAGCGTATTTTTTTAAGGATTTGAGTTCTTCTGGGTGGGTGATAAAGGTGATTACATAGCCATCCCGCCCCATTCGTCCTGTTCGACCGGCACGGTGGGTATAGGTCTCCACATCACGAGGAATATCGTAGTTAATCACACACTCAAGATGTTCAATGTCGATTCCACGAGCGACCAAATCGGTGGCAAGCAAGAGGGTCAGCTGATGGTCTTTGAAGCGTTCCAGAATGACCTTGCGGTATTTTACATTGACATCGCTGGCGAGCGATACGGCCTCAACACCACGGTATTGTAGTTTTTCTTCAGCACTACCCAGATCAGACAGGCTATTGAAAAAAGCCAGACCACGAAAATCTTCGACGTAGGCGAGTTTGCGGAGCAATTCGACCTTATCCCGCTTATCCACTTGCATATAGAAATGTTGGATATTGTCTAAAGAAACTCCATCAACCGAAATGCGAAGAGTATTTTCCTCTAGCTGGTCTGGATCGACCTTGTCTGTGGCGCTCATATAGATATATTGGTGGTCGCGGGGAGCATAGTGGCTGATCTTGTCGACGAAGTGGTACTGAGAATCGCTCAGTAATTGGTCGAATTCATCTAAAATGATGGTTTCCACATTCATCATTTTGATCTTTTTCAGCTTGATCAGTTCAAAGATCCGACCAGGCGTCCCAACCAGGATTTCGGGTCCTTTTTTGAGGCGTTCGATTTGCCGTTTTTGACTGGATCCTGAAAGGAAGAGTTGTGTCTGGAGACCGAGAGGCTCTGCCCATTGTTTGGTGACATCAAAAATTTGTCCTGCTAACTCTGTGTTAGGAGCCAAAATCAAGAGTTGTTGGGCCTTCTTGGGTTTGAGTTTGAGCAAGCTCGGAAAGAGGTAGGCGAGTGTCTTACCAGTACCGGTAGGACTGATCCCAAGGACATTTTCTCCTTCATAGATAGGGGAGAAGATCTGTTCCTGAATTTCAGTGAATGTATCAAATCCGAGTGTTTCTAGCTGGTCTTTCCAGCTTTGTGGAAATTGTTCTTTCATTCTTTTTCATCCTTAAATTGTATTCCAGCGCTTTGACGCATCTGGTAGAGGGTTTCATGGACCTGCTCAGCTGTTTGTAACCATTCAAGATAAGCAGACGGCTTTTGATGAGCGATGGCAAGGGCAAAGGCTTCCGCCTCTTCTTGCATTTGGTGTGGGCAGGGCTGGATCGGAAGGTCGATGACCTCTCCAGAATAGCTGACGAAGCGAGCCTGGTTGATGGCTGCTACAGCATTGAGAGTTAGTGTTCCAGTCTTGGTGTAGATCTCAGCAGGTAGATGGCTGGTGATATTTTTCCCTGCCTGAATAGCAACCTGAAAATCTGGATAAATCAAGACACCTTGACCATAGAGATCAACCGAATTGGGTAATTGCTGAGCGGTGTAGTGACTGGAGATTGGTTCTCCAAAGAAGCCAATTGCCAAGTAGAGGCAGTAGACTCCCAGATCCATCAAAGCTCCACCTGCATAGACATCTGAGAAAATATTGGGCATTTCACCTGCAAGAAGGGCCGGCAATTTGGAAGAATATTTGGCAAAGGTGAAGTTGGCGCCCAGTATTTCCTGGTTAGAGAGGAAGTTTTTAACTACTTGAAAGGCTGCTTCTTGGTAATTTCTGGCAGCTTCAAAGAGATAGACCTGGTGCTCCTTAGCGAGCTTGACCAGTTCCTTCCATTCAGAAGGCTTGGTCACAGCGGGTTTTTCAATGATGACATGCTTCTTGGCCAGAATAGCAAGCTTGGCCTGAGCATAGTGAAGGGAGTTGGGACTAGCAATGTAGACCACATCCAAGTCACTGTCTAAGAAGTCCACTAAGTCAGTGTAGCAGGAGATCGCTTCATATTGCTCACAAAAATCTCGAGCCGTCTTCATTTTTCTCGAATAGACAGCCTGCAAACAATAGTGACCCGTCTGATGAGCCGCATTTATAAATTCGTGTGAAATCCAACTCGTTCCAATAATTCCAAGCTTTAACATAAGGTGTCCTTCCATCATCGATTCACTCTATTATACCATGAAAAGGGGGAGGGGACAGTATAAAGTAGAAAATATGCACTGATTATTGTATAATGAAGTGATATGCTTAGAAGGGAAAACAATAGGATTGAGAAATTCAGAATTATTGATCATTATTCCTGCTTATAATGAGAGTGGAAATATTGAAAAAACAATCAAGATGATTGAAGAACATACACCTGAATTTGATTATGTCATTATCAATGATTGTTCTACAGATCATACACTTGAAATTTGTCGCAATAACAACGTTAATGTTATCGATTTACCGATTAATTTAGGAATTGGTGGTGCTGTTCAAACTGGTTATCAATATGCAGTTAAAAATGGCTATCAATATGCTGTTCAAGTGGATGGAGATGGTCAGCATAATCCTGAATTTATCAGAAAGATGCTTCAAGTCCTTCAAGAGAAGAATGTGAACATGGTGATTGGCTCTCGTTTCATTGAAAATCAAGGTTTCCAATCCTCCTTCGCGCGACGGATTGGAATTTCATTTTTTGAAAAATTAATTAAGATTTTAACCGGTAAAAAGGTAACAGATCCTACATCTGGTTTGCGGGTGGCTGATCGAAAAGTGATTGAAGAATTTGCTAAACAATATCCAAGTGATTATCCAGAACCAGAGACGATTGTGTCCCTCTTAACCTCAGGCTATTCCGTTGCAGAAGTACCGGTCTTGATGAACGAGCGAGAACACGGAGAATCATCGATTACATTCAGTAAGTCTGTTTACTATATGATCAAAGTGACAATGGCAATGCTATTGGCTAGAATTGGTGGAGGATATAAGAAATAACATGTTAAATATTTGGTTAACCCTTATTGTAATTATTTTTATCGTTTATATTCTACGCCTAGTTGCAAAGAAAGTCGTTGAACTGAGAAATGTCATTTCTTGGCTCATTCTTTGTTTGCTATCGTTGCCAGTCATTTGGTTTCCTAATTTGATTGGAGCAATATCTTTATTTCTTGGTATTCAGACGCTAAGTAACTTTATTTTTTTATTAAGTACATTTTTATTAATATTTTTAATTTTTTCATTAACTCGTACTGTATCAAAACAATCAGTACAGATTAAGAAATTGTCACAAACGATTGCTTTATTAAGAAGTGAGAATGAAAATGAACAATAAAGTAAATAGGAGTATTTATTTTTGGAATTTTGCAGGAAATATAGCAGCAGCTGCAGTCTCAATATTGTATTTGATTATTGTCTCTCGTTATACTTCCGCAAGTGATGCTGATAATTTTAGTTTGGCTTATGCAATTGGGAATCTCTGGATTGTCATTGGTATGTTTCAAGTAAGAAATTATCAGGCGACTGACTTGAAAGAAGCTTACTCGTATTTGGAATACTGGTTAACTAGGGTTATTACAGTTTGTTTGATGTTAGTTACATTATTTCCATATTTACTTTTTAGTGGAAATAATGTTGGAAAAGGGGATTTATTTTTAATTATAATACTAACCGTGCTTTATCGTTCTTGTGACGCTTTTTCTGATTTATTCCAAGGGTTATTTCAACAACATGAACGTTTAGATATTGCAGGGAAATTAATGGTGCTTCGTTATAGTTTAAGCACAATCATTCTCCTAATTAGTTTGTTACTTTCAAATTCTTTAATTTTTTCTTTAATTTGTTTATGTTTTTTTAATGTTCTTTTTGTTTTTGGGGGTGATTACATCCAATCCAAACAAATAAGAACGATACCTTTTAATCAGATTTCATCTGCTACATTTAAGCGATCAATTAGCATCATGAAAACTTGCCTTCCATTGTTTGTCAACGGCTTTTTATTGGTATATGTATTGAATTATCCAAAACAAGTGATTGATAAATTGCTAGTAGAGGGCGTATTACGTGAAGGTGCTCAAAGGGATTTCAGTATTCTGTTCATGCCTGTTTTCTTTATGAGTTTATTTGTATTAGCGCTAAGACCGTTAATAACCGATTTGGCAAAACAATGGTCAGAAAAAAGATTTCATACATTTAATGCTATGATTCGTAAGATTTTATTATTGCTTATGATTTTGGGACTAGTAGTATCAATACTGGCCTATTTGATAGGGATTCCTATTTTGAATATTATAAGTGGTATTGATTTATCAAATTATAGTTTATTACTTACTATTTTAGTGCTGTCCGGCTTTTTATATTCTATAGCTTCTGTCATAGGTGATTTTTTAATTATATTGAGAAAACAAGTCTATCTACTCTATGTTTATGCCGCAATGGCGTTATTGACGAATATTCTTACGCCTATAGCGATGAGGGAGTTTGGCTTGTTTGGAGCAGGGCTTAGTTTTGTTATTGTTATGTTGTTTTACACCATTGCTAGTTGGATTGTCTTTGTAATTATGAGAAGGAAGGAGATTCAAAAATATGAATCAGTGGAATGATCATACATTTGTAATCTGTGCTTATGGGGATAGTCCTTTTTTAGAGGATTGTATAAACTCGTTATTAAGCCAAACCGTAAAAAGTAATATCATTTTGTATACTTCTACTCCAAGTGTATTTATCGAAAGTATTTGCCAAAAATATGCCATTCCGTTTAATACAACTGTAGGTGGTGGGATTGGGAAAGATTGGAATAATGCTTTATCTTTTGTTACTACCCAATATGCTACAATAGCACATCAAGATGATTATTATGAGCCAACCTATTTAATGGAAATTCAAGAGAGGATAAAGAAGCATCAAGATGCTATCATTCTTTACTCTGATTATTTTGAAGAAAAAAATGGAGAGGTCATTAAACCGACTTCAAATCTAAAAATCAAATCATTAATGTTAAAAACAATCTCATTATTCCCTAAAACTAAGTGGTGGAGAAATCGGATTCTTGCTTTTGGAAATCCAATTTGTTGCCCTGCTGTAACTTATAATTTAGAATTGGTTAAGGGCTTTAGATTTGATGAGGAATGGAGAGTTAGTCTAGATTGGCTTGCCTGGTACCATTTGGCTAAATTTGATGGCAGATTTGTATATGTTCCAAAGAAATTAATGTGTCATCGTATTCATGAAGACTCTGAAACGAGTAATACCATTAGTGACAATACTCGAACAAAGGAAGATTACATGATGTTTAAACTCTTTTGGCCAAACGTATTAGCGAAATGTTTAAATCGTTTTTATAAAAAGAGTCAGGATACGAATGGTTAAAGATTGCGTGCTCGAGGTTTGATAACAATATAAAAGTTTGAATATCTTAATTATTTGCAAAACTATGGGTTCTATTAAAATATATAAAGGATAAGATTGTGAAAGAAGCGCCTAAGATTAGTGTCATTATTCCAGTATATAATGCAGAATTATATCTCAAAAGATGTATAGATTCCGTTTTGAATCAAAGTTTTAAATCATTTGAAATTATTGCAATTGATGATGGTTCAAAGGATAATTCGTTTAAAATATTGAATGAATACCAACAATTTTCTCCAAATATTAGAACTTTGAGTCGAGAAAATAAAGGTGCAGCCTATACTAGAAATGAAGGTATCAAGCTTGCAAAAGGTGAATTCATCATGTTTATCGATAGTGATGATTATATAAACCCAGATTATTTGCAGGTGTTTTATGATGAAATATCAAGTGGGATAGATGATGCAGTTATTGGTGGTCTTCAGAGAGTAAACCAAGATGGTAAACAACTATTTTCTATCCAATTGGGTAAAGATAAATGGTCAAAATATAGATCGATTTCACCATGTGCTCGCATCTATAGAAAAAAATTTATAAGAGATCACGAACTTTCTTTCCCGGATATTCCATTAGCTGAGGACTTGTTATTCAGCTTAACGGTGTATACAAAATCTGAAAATATAAGAACTATCCCATATTGTGGATATAATTGGTTTTACAATGAGAATAGTGCGTCTAATACATTAAATAAAGGATTTAATCCAAATTTAGATATCAAGAATGTACTTGATAAAATTGCAGCGATTATCCCTAAAGATTTTTCTGAAACTAAATTAATTAAATTTTTTATAAAAAAATTTACTCTTTATTGGTTATTGGACGGTGGGAGATATTCTACAAGTGCAGAGTTTTTACGTCAATATAAAGAAATTAATGATTGGATCAGGATAAATGGAATGAAGTCCACTCTTTCTGTTTTTAATCGAGAAATTAGAGATGAGAGGTTTATGGTTAAACTAGCTATGTTTACAATGAACTTGATTGAAAAAGTCGGTTTATTAAAGCTGTTTGCAAAATTGTATTGTAAAGGATAGTTAGGAAAATTATATTTTACCGATAAGATAGTAGCAAATTTTAAAAGGAGCAATGAATGGTCATATCAGTTGTAGTCCCATGTTTTAACGAGGAAGAATCGATTCCATTATTTTATGAAGAAATGGAACGGGTTCAGACCTTCGTGGGGGAAGAATTTGAATATATTTTTATTAATGATGGGTCTTCTGATAAAACCTTAGATGTTTTACGTGAACTCAATCTCTTGAATCCTTGTGCCCATTATCTTTCTTTTTCACGGAACTTTGGGAAGGAAGCTGCACTCTATGCTGGCCTCCAACACGCTACAGGAGATTACGTAACGGTCATGGATGTGGACCTACAAGATCCGCCAGAGTTATTGATTGAAATGAAGCAGAAGTTGGAGGAACAGCCGAATTTAGACTGTGTCGGAACGAGACGCGTAACCCGTGACGGGGAACCACCGATTCGCTCTTTCTTTGCACGGATGTTTTATAAATTGATCAATCATATTAGCCAAGTGGAAATGGTTGACGGGGCGCGGGATTTCCGTTTGATGCGCCGTCCTATGGTCGATGCTATCATGGAGTTATCGGAGTACAATCGTTTTTCAAAAGGGATTTTTGCTTGGGTAGGATTTGAGACAGAATACCTAGAATATAAAAATGTAGAGCGCGTGGCAGGAGAGACGTCTTGGAACTTTTGGTCCCTCTTTAAGTACTCGATTGAAGGGATTGTCAATTTCTCGGATGCCCCGCTAAACATTGCCTTTATTGGTGGGCTGTTATCTTGGATTTTGGCCTTTATCATGATGATTTTGATTGTGATCCGTACCTTAGTCTTTGGAGATCCTACTTCAGGGTGGCCATCCCTCATGACAGTGATTCTTTTCCTAGGAGGGTTCCAATTACTAACCATCGGGATTTTAGGGAAATATATCGGTAAGATCTTCATGGAGACTAAGAAACGTCCAATCTATGTCATCAAAGAGAAAAGTGAGTAAAAAGCAGAAAACTTCTGCTTTTTTTGCTATAATGATAGGGAAAAAGCATTTGAAAGGAATTTAACATGATTTTAATTACAGGAGCAAATGGGCAACTTGGAACAGAACTTCGCCATTTGTTGGATGAACGAAATGAAGAATATGTAGCCGTTGATGTGGCTGAGATGGACATCACAAATGCAGAAAAAGTAGATGAGGTATTTGCGGAAGTAAAACCAACCTTGGTATATCACTGTGCCGCCTACACAGCTGTTGACGCGGCTGAAGATGAAGGAAAAGAGTTGGACTATGCCATCAACGTGACTGGTACCGAAAATGTAGCAAAAGCGTCTGAAAAGCACGGTGCAACCTTGGTCTATATCTCAACCGACTACGTTTTTGATGGGAAAAAACCAGTGGGACAAGAATGGGAAGTAGACGATCAACCAGATCCTCAAACAGAGTACGGTCGTACCAAACGTATGGGGGAAGAATTGGTTGAAAAGCATGTGTCTAACTTCTATATCATCCGTACAGCTTGGGTCTTCGGGAACTACGGTAAGAACTTTGTCTTCACCATGCAAAACTTAGCTAAGACTCACAAGACACTTACAGTCGTCAACGACCAACATGGTCGTCCAACCTGGACACGTACATTGGCCGAGTTCATGACTTATTTGGCTGAAAACCGTAAGGAATATGGTTATTACCACTTGTCTAACGATGCGAAAGAAGATACAACTTGGTATGACTTTGCAGTTGAAATCCTCAAAGATACGGATGTTGAAGTGAAACCTGTTGATTCCAGCCAATTCCCAGCTAAAGCTAAACGCCCACTTAACTCTACAATGAGCTTAGCTAAGGCTAAGGCAACAGGATTTGTCATTCCAACTTGGCAAGATGCCTTAAAAGAGTTTTACAAACAAGAAGTGAAATAATTAAAATGGAAAGATGGTGCGAAACCATCTTTTCATTCGGTAATACAATAAGGAGATTTATGAAAGAGCGAAAACTAAATATAGATATACTAAAATGTATTGCAATAGTATTTGTAGTAGCTGTGCATTTTTTTCTTCATACCAATTATTATGGTCGTTCTTATACCTATAAAAGTATATTTTTATCATCTTTTATTTGGATGTTTTTTATGACCTGTGTTCCCATATTTATCATGACTACAGGTTATTTAATGAAAGATAAGACTTATTAGTAAAACTTACTTTATAAAATTACTACCAGTAATTGGAATTTATGCTCTCGCGGCAGCAGTATATACTTTCTTTGATATGAGAGTTTTCAATGAAGAATATTTTGCGAAGTTATTAGAAAATATTTTTTCCTTTAGTCACTATGCGTGGTATGTTAATTTGTATATTGGCTTATACCTGTTGATCCCTTTCTTGAATGCAGGTTTCAATTCGTTAACTAGCCGTAAGAATCAAGTTGTAGTTTTAGCTATTTTAGTTTTACTAACTATTGTTTCACCTACTCTTTCATTGTTGAACAACAATGAACAAAATTTTTTGATTTTACCGCACATCATTCCAGATTATTGGAAAGGACTCTGGCCTATCACATACTATCTTCTTGGAGCTTTTCTCGCTTCATCAAATAAGAAGTTGAGTTTCAAGGAACTTGTTATTGTTATTTTCATTCTTGATATTTTAAGTGTTTTTGGGTTAGCAGCAATATCAGAAACTAGTTTCGGAATCGAATATAGAATTCTTCCGGTATTCCTATTGTCTAGTTTAATCTTTTATTTAGTTATACACTTAAAAGTCTCTATAAAAAATGAGTGGTTGAAAAGAGTTATTCTATTTATCTCAAAGAACACTCTTCCGATTTACTTATTGTCTGTGATCGGAGATTTATATTGGTATCCTAAAATAATCGCGAAATGGGGGGATTTTGCGAGTATTTTACCGAAATTTCCTTTGATTATTTTCTTTTTGTTATGCCAATCTATATTAATAACGTTTTTATTATTAAATGTTTTAAAATTTATACAAACTACATTTAACAATTCAACAATTAAAAGTAGTAAGTAAAAATGTTATTTGAAAATATTTCTATGTGAAATATTTAATAACAAAGGCAGTCTCAAAGTTATTTTATCGATATTGATAGAAATTGAAAATCTTCTATTTTGATGAAGGAGCGAGAGTGAGTTTGGATTAGTACGCATGGTATTAGATCAGTGAGTATAAAGGCCTATATGATAAGGTTATATGCCATCGTATACACGAAAATTCTGAAGCATCAAAAACCATCGCACTTAACACTCGTGGTAAAGAAGACCTACCAATTCTTCTGGCCTATTTGGATTGCCAAGTTGTTGATGAGACAATATTTGAAGAGCCAACATTAAAATAATTAGTTTGTTTATGATTAGGAGGAAAAAAAGAAAAAACAGTAAAAGTTTTTATTTATATATATTTATTGTGACTGTGTTGTATGCAATACAGTATTAGAAAGTACTTAGTGTACATTTAAGATTAATTTTTATAATAAAGCGAATCTAAATCTTTAGAATAGTCAATGCTATCGGAATGAAATCGTTTAATAGCTATATAGTGTTATTATCTTTCTTACATTACGTTCTAAAAAGTATATCTTACCAAATTTTGAATAGAAAAGGTCTATTATTCAGGCTTAGTTAAACACACATAAAAAAGGTCGATACAATGAAAACTTTTAACAATTTTAAAAAAATAACATCATTTTTTTATAAATTTATCTTCTATTTAACATCCGCTATTCTTTCAGGGCTAATTTTATCTTCTTTAGTGTTTACAGTGTATATGCCCCTATCTGCAAACGAAAGAATTGAATTTTCTTATTCAAATTGGTATTTTCCACTATTAATTCTGCTTTTTATACTGTTACTTTTTAAAAGTAAAGATTTAATAGAAAAAATTTCATCGAAAAAATTATTTTTAATCCTGTCCATTGTCTATTTTGTTTTAGGACTCTTTCTTATTATTCGTATAGTTGGTGGATTAAGAGCAGATGCTGCCATTGTTTATAATGCTGCAACAGATTTTAATAACGGTGTTTTTAATAGTTTAACTGAAAAAGGTGATTATCTGTACGTAAACCCTCATCAATTAGGCTTAACCACATTAGACAGAATATACGTTTTATTCTTTAAGAATGAAAGATTTATTTACTTTTTTAACCTCCTCTTTATTCTAGGAACAAATTTCCTTATTTATAAAATTAGTTTCAAACTTTTTAAGAATAAGTTAATAACAAATTACACCATCCTTTTATCATTCTTATTTTTCCCACAGTTTTTCTTTCAACTATTTGCGTATGGAACTATCCCAGGGTTATTTTTTGTTTTATTGGGATACTATCATCTTTTAAAATATAATGAAACTTTACACTATTCTAATGCGATGAATAGTATACTAAGTTTTGCTTTAGCATGTCTGATTAGAAATAATTACTTCATTTTCGTTATCGCCATTACATTGATACAAGTTTTCAATTTCTTAGAAAATGTTAATTGGCGAAAATTAATTGTAACATTCTTAATAGTAATAAGTATTCCTATGTCATCATTCCTTTTGAAGAGCTATTATCAAAGTGTTACTCATGTTCCTGTTTCTCAAGGGACACCTATGCTTGCTTATATTACCATGGGAACACAAGATAGTCCTGTCGCACCTAGTATCGGAGGCTGGTGGGATGGTTACAATTCTTTGTTGCTAAAAAATAATGATTTTGATCGACCTAAAGCTGTCGAGCAAGCAAAAAATGATCTTAAAAAAAATTTGCTAACTTTCTATAATCAACCAATGTATGCAGTAAAATTTTTCTATAAAAAAATTCTATCCACATGGTTGGAACCGACTTTCCAATCAATATGGACTGGCCCACTTCCTGACTTAGGGAATGTCCAGAATTCTAGAATTTTGAAGAGTATTTATGAAGAAAAAAGTGGATACTATTTTTTGAATTCTTTTGGTAAAGTTCTTACTGTTTCAATCTATTTACTAACTGTGATTTCTGTAGTCTATAATATTAAAAGTAAAAAGTTTTCTGCTTTTGAGCTGTTTACAATTATTTTCTTCCTCGGAGGGTTCTTTTTCCATATCTTCTGGGAAACAAAGAGTCAATATGTTTACATATATGTTCTCCTTTTGATTCCTTCTGCTGCTAAAGGGTTAGAGAAAGTGGGATCAATACAATTTTTAAAAGGATAGCAGATGAGAGTCACAATCAAATCTCTAAAGTACATAGTCTAATAATGGATGGAATTACTAGCCAGTCTGTAAAACCTATTAGTTTGATTACCAACTTAGGCATCATAACTTCATTTTTTAGTTTCCCAATTTGTAAAATTAAGCTAGACGGAAAAAGCCATCTATGTTAAGCTCAGATAAACACCACATTTGTCTGAAAGGAACTAACATAAATGACCTATACTCATCTTACCACAAACGAACTTAATGATAGAGGCTTACTATCAAGAAAACATAAAAGTTTCAGATATTGTGACTTCACTTGGCAGATCAAAACAGACAATCTACAATGTCATCAACTATCTGAAAGAGGGACACTCTGTTTATGATTACTATAACTGATATAAAATCAATAAGAAACGCTGTGGCAGGAATAAAACCAGTCTTGCGCAATCAGAAATAGATTTTATCCAAACTCATTTAGAACAAAATTAGAGCCTTGATGTCATTAAAGGAACTTATCCAGATAGGGTTTCTTGTTCTATGAGAACTCTCTATCGACTAGCAGACCGTGGTATTCTAAAGAAAGAGGATCTCCCTTGGAAAGGCAAAAGAAAACCAAATGGTCATAGCGAAAAACGAGGAAAACAAGCGTTGCGCAGAGATTTGCGTGAGAGAGCAGACAGTTATCCTAATTTTAAGACGGAATTCGGCCATCTAGAAGGGGATACAATTGTGGGAGAAAAACACAAAAGAGCAGTCATTACCTTAGTAGAACAATGCTCAATAGCCATCATCACACTGAAAACCAATGGACGGAAAGCAAGTGATATTGAAGCCTCCATCAATCAATGGTTGTCTCAAGTTCCCAGTCATCTCTTTAAGGCGATAACTTTTGATTGTGGGAATGAATTTTCTAATTAGAAATCTATTTCGAATGAACATGACATTGATATTTTCTTTGCGGATCCAGGATGTCCTGGTCAACGAGGTCTAAATGAACATTCTAATGGCTTATTAAGACGAAACGGATTACCGAAACAAATGGATTTTACGAATATTTCTCAAAATTATGAGAGTGGGACAGAAATCGGTAATTTGTTAGAATTCGATTTCGTCGTCCCACCTCCGCAC
>NZ_KV807489.1:158787-228502 GCF_001812015.1 Streptococcus sp. HMSC073D05 | reverse complement strand
ACAATTGAGAGGCTAGGACTTTTGTCCCAGCCTCAAGAAATAGAATTCCTAGGATATCATTGAATTATCAATCACCCTACCAAGTTTTTCTGGGTTACTTGAAAAGTCTAACTTAATTTGACAATTTAGGAGGATAAATATCGAAATGGATAAAAAAATGACTAAATTAATATCAGTAGTTGTGACATGCTACAACCATGAAAATTATATTGAACAATGTTTGCGAAGTATTTTTAACCAAACCTATCGAAACATTGAATTAATTGTTCTTGATGATGGTTCGACGGATAGTTCTAACAAAATTATCCAAGAGGTTTTGAAGGATTCACCTTTCGTTACGACATTTGAATCTCATAAAAATATTGGTGTTGTGAGAACAAGGAATAAAGGACTCAATCTTTTAAATGGGGACTATTTTTTATTTGTAGATAGTGATGATTTCTTAGATGATAGATATGTAGAAGAATTATATGATTGTGCGATTAATCATCAAGCGGATATAGTGTATTGTGATCTATTCAATTTTGAAAAAAATGAAGTCTACCTAAAAGCCAAAGAGTTTGAATTGCACAGCTTATTGGTATCGAATTATATTTCAAATTGTTCATTAGTAAAAAAAGCAATATTAAAGGGTACCTATTATGATGAAAAACTTTCAGGGAAAAAACTCGAAGACTATGATTTTTTCTTGAACCTTATTATCAATAATGGTGCTAAAGCAGTATATCAGCCGAATACCAAGCTTAATTATCGCGTTTTTGAGAAAGATTCGATTTCAAAAAGGGACTCTGTACGATATCATTATGAGATTTATCTCGAAGTTCTTGAGAAATATCTGGATAAGCTTCCTCATGACATTTATCAAGCAGTTTGCGATAATTTAATGAATTTAGAGAATCGATTAGAAGACTTGATAAATCATCACAGTGAAGTGACGGATTATGTAAAGAGGTTGGAAAAAGAACGTGTTCAACTTGAACGAAGAAAATATACGCAGTCTAAACAACTGAAAGACGCTCAAGAAGAAATTGAGCTTATCCGAAGTTCGCTGTCATATCGTTTAGGGAACGCCCTTATTACTCCAATCAAGACAGCAGGAGTAATTGCTAAGAATCCCAAAGCTATTAAAAGTTATTTGAGAGCTTTAAAAGTCAAAGTTGTGCAGCTACGTCGTCGTATGACAACACTTAAGGTTCGTCAGTTACGCAGTCTTAGAAACAGTCAACGCTCTGCCTTGTCATATAATGGTAAGAAAGCGTTGGTTTATGTCATTTTTGAGTCTGAAGCTCGTCTTCAAGAATATAAATTACTTTTCTTACAAGCCCTGTCTCCATTGGTAGATGATGTTGTTGTTGTTGTGAATGGACAGCTTCATGAAGATGACATCAATACTCTCGATACTTATGGTCAAGTTTTAACTCGTGACAATAAAGGATACGACACTGCAGCCTTTAGAGAAGGAATTTTTGCATTTGGTAAAGACAAGCTTAAGGATTACGACCAGCTCCTCTTGGTGAATGATACCAATATTGGTCCGATGAGAAATTTGTCTCAAGTATTCAAGGAAATGGCTGATAAGCAATTAGATTTCTGGGGGATTTCCTTTGGCGAAGAACAAGAAGATGTTACTAAGGAGAATCCTTATGGTTATATTCCTAAACATCTTCAATCTTATTTCTTAGTTATTGAAAAGCTCATGCTAAACGATGATGTCTTTTATGAGTACTGGACGCATTTGACGGATACAGATTCTCGTGATAAGGCGATTGGTCGACATGAGACACGTTTTACTAAGCATTTTGCTGATTTGGGATATCGTTTTGATGCGGTCGTGCAAGAATACGAAGATTCTGCCATGTATATTCACCCACTTAAGATGCTCAAAGCAGGTAGCCCTTTGGTGAAATACACAGCTCTGAAAAATTATGATGAAGAACAGTTCTTGTGGCAAGGTCTGGATCGTGATTCAGAAGTCCCTGACTTGTTGGACTTTGTTGCAAAAGAAACGGATTACCCTGTGGCAATCTTGGAAGATATTGTAAATAAATTTAAGGCTGTTCCACGTGATCAATACATTCTATTGATTGATGGGGTTGAAAATATTATTCCGCAATGTACCCGTTATCGTGTCTTGAACAAGGCAGAACAATTCCGCAAACATGGCTTTGCAGTTAAAGTTGTTAACCTATCTGATTTCCAATTATCGATGGCTCAAAATGCTAGTCACATCATTATCTACCGTTCCCCAATCTCACCTGAACTTTTGCGTCTCTGTCATTTGGCTAAGGAATATGGAAAACCTGTCTTTTTTGATATTGATGATTTAGTCTTTGATACGGTTTATACAGATCAATTAAGTTATACGCAAGGGTTGAATTCGGTTGAAAAAGGAAACTATGATGCAGGTGTTCGAAATTATGGCTATATGCTAGAAAACTGTGATGGTGCCATTACTTCGACTAACCAGTTGCAGGAGGAGCTGTATAAGTACCAAAGTAAGGTTTTACTTAATCGTAACTTGGCTTCTGATGAATTAATCGCTATTAGTAGTCAATATATCAAAGATTACTCTCAAACATCTGATATTGTTAAGATTGGCTATTTCTCTGGTTCAATTAGTCACAATGAGAATTTTGAATTGATTAAACCAGCTATTAAGCAACTGCTTACAAAATATAGCAATGTCCAATTACATATTGTCGGGATTCTGGATATCCCACAAGATATGAAATCCTTTGAAAATCAAATTGTCACTCATGATTATGTGGACTGGGATAAATTGCCTGCCTTGATTAGTGAGGTTGATATTAACCTAGCACCGCTTGTGGATTCTATCTTTAATCGTGCCAAATCTGAGATTAAGTGGATTGAAGCTGCTTTGGTGAAAGTACCAACAGTAGCAAGCAAGATAGGAGCTTTCTCGGATATGGTTATTGATGGTGAAACAGGTCTGTTAGCTACTGATGGTCAGTGGTTTGACAAGCTAGAAGCTTTAGTTTTATCTCCAGAATTAAGACAAAACTTAGCAGAATCAGCTTACCGAACAGTCTTTGAAAATTGTACCTTAAGCAAGAAAGATGAAATGGTGACTTATTTTGAACAGAATTAAACAGATAAAAGTTGAAAATTTATTTTTCATATTAGCAACGATTTTTATTTTCACATTTATGTTTGTGTTTCCGATTAATCGTGTTCCAGATGAAATGAACCACGCACGTATGACTTGGGAGACTTTCCACAAACCAACGGAGAATTCCTTTAAGTGGATGGATGAGATACCAAGTAATGATAAGGTTAAACCAAGGGAATATAAACAACTTCTAGCACGCAAAATTGAAATGAAGAATGAGCCATTTAAATTTGGTATTAGTCTAAAAACGATTTCTTTTTTACCTCAATTAATTGGGATGACGATAGGAAGTTGGATTAGTCCCTCGGTTGGGCTGATCATTTATATGGGGCGTATCTTTAATGCATTAGCTTATATACTTGGGTTGTACTTTTTAATACGTTATTTTAAGTATGGAAAGACAGCCTTGATGTTTATATCACTATTACCAATTATGGTCCAACAAGCTTCATCTCTTTCTTATGATGTGATGAATTACTTGGAAGTGATGTTGGCTATTGGTTTTATCACGAATCTCGCCTATTCGAAACGATTTACCAATCGTAATTTTGTTCAAGTGATAGGCCTTGCGATTTTGCTTCTAGCAACAAAACCAAATAATATTTTGTTATTAGGTTTGATACCTTTTGTATCATTTGAATTTAAGGGTATATTAAAAGTTTTAAATAGACCGTTTAAGTCGTTAAAGATTATAGTTTCTAGATATAAGTTTGTCTTTTATCTTTTACTACTTATAACAATAGGTTTCATTTTACAATTTTTAATGAGAAATGAAGGTGGTCTCGTCCATTATATTCATGTCCTTTTAAATACACTTGTAAATGCAAGGCAAAATGGAGATTTAAATTCTATTCTCACAATAGGAGTTTTTGGTTATTTAGGAAACTTTACATTGCAGTTACCTCTATGGCTGATTTTTATAGATATAGCAGTAATGGTTTTAATTTTCTTAGCTAATGAAAAAGATTTCTTTTCAAAAGATTTTTCAATTTTTGCAGCCTGGTTGTTTCCAATTCAAGTTCTAGCTACTGTAACAGTTATGTACCTTCAATGGACACCGATTGTTCTTGGACACGGGGCTTCTGTTTCAGTTGGTTCTCAAGGGAGATATTTTACACCATTTTTAATCCTCTTTTTACCTTTAGTGGCAAATTTAGGAAATTTTGAAATCTCGCAAAATAAAGTTTTAAAAATTTCAACCATAACACTACTAGTAAATTTTCTAATTTCCATTTTTTTGATAATTCCATTCTATTGGATGTAGGAGAAAATTATGGCCAAAACAATTCTATTCATTTCACCAACAGGAACGTTGGATAATGGTGCTGAAATTTCAATTGTAAATCTGATGGAATTTCTTGTGAAAAAAGGTTATCGTGTATTAAACGTTTTTCCTGATTATAAAGTTCCATCTCAAGAAGAGTATCAAGTAGGACTTCAGAAAGAAGGGATTGAGAACTATTGTCTTTCAGCTGTCAAATGGTGGTGGGAAGAAGCACCGGGTGGTTTGCCGGCTAGTCATTTTATACGAGTGAATTCTTATAATAAAAATGTCAAAGATATTCAAAATATTATTGTAGATAACAAGGTGGAACTTGTCATCAGTAATACAGTCAACGTCTTTCAAGGAGCACTTGCTGCAGCTTTTGAGAATGTCAAACATTTTTGGTTGATTCATGAATTTCCTGAGGGGGAGTTCGGTTATTACAAAGAAAAACTAGATTTTATAGATAAGTTTTCTGATGAAATCTTTGCTGTAACAGGAGCTTTAACTGAGGATTTAGAAAAGTATTTTCCAAATAGGAAGATTTATTCCTTTGCACCTTATACTCAAATTGAACCAAAAGAAGATGTAAAAATTGAATCTAATGATCAACATCGTATTGTTTCAGTTGGTCGCTTGACTCAGAGAAAGAATCAGCTTGAGTTAATTAAAGCTTTTCAGATGCTTAATCGAGTAGGAACCGAACTTGTATTTTTAGGCGCATGGGATGAGGATTACAAACAACTCTGCGATGATTATATTGCAGAGCAAGATTTGAAAAATATCTCATTTTTGGGGTATTTAGATGATCCTTGGTCGGAGATTACTGATAAGGATTTAGCTGTTTTTCCATCTAGTATGGAGACGTTTGGTCTTGTTTATGTTGAGTCTGTTTTAAATGGTATTCCAACAATTTTATCAGATAATGCGGGGCATAAATCTGCTTTTGAATATATGAATGAGCAAGGTCATATCTACCCTTTGGGTGATTTAAATGCTTTAACTAGAATGATCTCAGAGGTCCTTGATGGATTTGATCAAGAGAAATTTGAAGCAGTACAATCTGTTCCAAGTTTAAAAGAGAGATATTCTCTTGAGAGAGTTTATGCTAATATTACTGAAAAGATTGAGGTTGATGAATTGCGTAATAAAAAAGTAAATCAGAAAGATACGGATTTTTTAAACAGCCGAAAAGCTCTAATAAAGAGTGTAAAATCTGCTTTTAAAAAAATATTTAGACTGAAGAAACTGGGTTAGAATTCTTTATCATAGTGGGAGTGTTACAGAAGGAATTTTATTTAAAGCTCCGTCTGTGACACTCCCTTTTCTGTTTGGATTAGGCAAAAAGCCTAGAAAATGGTATAATTGAATAGACTGTGAATGATTTGAAAGGGAACTCTATGCAACATGTTTTTATTATCGGAAGTCGTGGGCTTCCGGCTCAATATGGCGGTTTTGAGACTTTTGTGGACCAATTGGTTTCGCATCAAGTGTCTCCAGATATCCAGTACCATGTTGCTTGCCTTTCTAATGATCAAGCTTATCAACATTTTGACTACAAGGGTGTGGATTGTTTTACGATTAAAGCCCCTAAGCTTGGGCCTGCGCGTGTCATCGCCTATGATATGATGGCCATCAACTATGCCTTGAAGCTTATTAAAAAACAAGGAATTGAACAGCCGATTTTTTACGTCTTGGGCAATACAATCGGAGCCTTTGTGGCGCCTTTTGCGCGTAAGATCCATAAATTGGGGGGACGATTCTATATCAACCCAGATGGACTGGAGTGGAAGAGGGCCAAGTGGGCCAAGCCGATCCAAGCCTATCTCAAGTATTCTGAAAAGATCATGACGCGCCACGCTGACTTGGTAATTTCAGACAACCCAGGAATCGAGTCCTATATCAAAGAAGCCTACCCTTGGTCCAAGACGACCTATATTGCCTATGGGACGGACTTATCTCCGACCAGCCTGACCAGTCAGGATAGGAAGGTCAGAGAACTCTATCAGAAGTGGCAGACACAAGAGAAAAACTATTACTTGATTTTGGGTCGCTTTGTTCCAGAAAATAATTACGAGACTGCCATTCGTGAATTCATGGTCTCTTCTACCAAGCGGGATTTGGTGATCATTTGTAACCAGGAAGACAATCCTTATTTTGAGGAGCTCCGATCTCGAACTGGATTTGATCAGGATCCTCGTGTTAAGTTTGTAGGAACCGTCTATGATCAAGACCTGTTGAAGTATATCCGTAAAGAAGCCTTTGCCTATATCCATGGTCATGAAGTGGGCGGAACCAATCCTGGTCTCCTAGAGGCTCTTGCCCAGACGGATCTGAATTTAGTTTTAGGAGTCTCCTTTAATCAAACGGTTGCTAAGGATTCGGCTCAATATTGGACTAAAGAAACTGGGAATTTGGCACATTTGATTAATCAGGTCGATCCTTTAGAAGATGTATCTGAATGGGGTCAACGAGCTAAAGCCAATATGAAGCAAAACTTTACCTGGGAAAAAATTGTAGGTGAGTACGAGGAATTATTCTTATCATGAAAGTAAATATCTTGTTGTCCACCTATAATGGTGAACAGTATCTAAAAGAGCAGGTCAAAAGTATCCAAGACCAGACTTATCAGAATTGGCAACTCTTGATCCGAGATGATGGGTCAAGAGATGGTACGGTGGAGATCATTCAAGAGTTGGTTGCCCAAGATGAGCGCATTCGCTTTATCAACCAGGGAGCTATCGAAAATCTCGGTGTCATCAAGAGCTTCCATGCCCTCTTGAAATATGAAAAAGCGGATCTTTATTGCTTCAGTGATCAAGATGATGTTTGGCTACCAGAAAAGATTGCTCTTCAGGTAGCAGAAGCCGAGAAGCATTCTCAAGAAGTGCCTCTGCTGGTCTACACAGATTTGAAAGTGGTCGATGAAAACTTGAACGTGCAGCATGAGAGCATGATTCGCACCCAGTCTGATCATGCCAATACAGAACTCATTCAAGAGCTGACGGAAAATACGGTAACTGGTGGGGTAGCCACGATTAACCACGCTCTGGCGGAGTTATGGACAGGTCAAGAAAAACATGCGCTCCTTATGCATGATTGGTATTTGGCCTTATTGGCAACGGCCTTTGGGAAGCTCATCTATATTGATCGGCCAACAGAATTGTACCGTCAGCACAGTAGCAATGTTCTGGGGGCTCGTACCCTTAGAAAACGGGTCAAAAACTGGGTTCGCCCTCATGTTCTTTTTGCTAAGTATTGGAATCTCATCGAGTCCAGTCAAGAACAAGCAAAAAATCTATTGGATCTGCCTGTCAGTCCCCAAAATAAAGAAATTATTGAAAACTTTGTGACCATTTTGGATGTTCCACTAAAAGAACGTTTGAGACGGATTCGTCAGTATGGTTACCGTAAGAACCGAGCTTTTCACACCTTAGTGTTTACCAGCTTGATTCTGACAAAGTTTGCATATCGAGGTAAAAAATAATGTTTGACGTTTTTAGTCAGAAAAATCGAATTTTATTACGAGAGTTAATCAAAACAGACTTTAAATTACGCTACCAAGGATCAGCGATCGGTTATCTTTGGTCGATTTTAAAGCCCCTGATGATGTTTAGTATCATGTATGTGGTATTTGTTCGCTTCTTAAGATTTGATGATGGGACACCGCATTATGCTGTTGGATTGCTTTTATCAATGATCTTTTGGACGTTCTTTACGGAAGCAACAAATATGGGAATGTTGTCTATTGTTTCAAGAGGAGATTTGCTACGCAAATTGAATTTTCCTAAGCAAACAATTGTTGTCTCTTCAGTTTTTGGAGCTGCAATTAATTTTTCTATTAATCTTTTAGTAGTATTTGTATTTGCTCTCATAAATAATGTTTCATTTGGTATTCATTCTCTAATAATTATTCCTTTATTTATTGAGATGTTAATCTTAGCTATGGGGTGTGCATTTATCCTATCGGCCTTATTTGTTAAATATCGAGATATTGGTCCGGTTTGGGAAGTTGTTCTTCAAGCAGGTATGTACGCCAGTCCTATTATTTATTCGATTACCTATTTATTGCAACGAAATCATTTGGCAGTTGCTAAAATGTTGATGATGAATCCAATAGCTCAAATGCTACAAGATATGCGTCATTTTATTATTGATCCAGTTAATCCACGTGGTTGGGATATCTTTGATAATAAAATGATAGCTTGTATTCCATATTGTATTCCAGTATTCATTTTTGTGATTGGTTTGATTGTATTCAATAAAAATTCGAAACGATTTGCGGAGATTTTATAATGTCAAGTAATGTAGCAGTTAAGGTAGACCATGTAAGTAAATTTTTTAAATTACCAACAGAGTCAACTCAAAGTTTACGAACAACACTAGTAAACCGTTTTAGGGGGATTAAGGGTTACAAGAAACAAGAAGTTTTACGTGATATTTCTTTTGAGGTTGAAAAAGGTGATTTTTATGGTATCGTAGGTCGAAATGGTTCTGGAAAATCGACTCTCTTAAAAATTATTTCAGAAATCTATGTGCCGGAAAAAGGTTCTGTTACCATCAATGGAAAATTGGTGTCTTTCATTGAGCTTGGAGTGGGCTTTAACCCAGAACTGACAGGTCGAGAAAATGTCTATATGAATGGGGCCATGCTGGGCTTCTCAACAGCTGAAATTGATGCTATGTATGATGACATCGTAGACTTTGCCGAGTTGCATGAATTCATGAACCAGAAGCTAAAGAACTACTCATCAGGCATGCAGGTTCGTCTAGCCTTTTCGGTTGCGATTAAGGCCCAAGGTGATATCTTGATTTTGGACGAGGTCCTTGCAGTAGGAGATGAAGCCTTCCAACGCAAGTGTAATGATTACTTTATGGAACGTAAAAAATCAGGTAAGACGACGATTCTTGTTACCCATGATATGAATGCCGTAAAAAAATATTGTAATAAAGCTGTTTTAATTGAAAATGGGTTGGTTAAAGTAGTTGGAAACCCTGACGATGTTGCAAATCAATATAGTTATGATAATGCATCAAGTCAAAGGGTTTCGAATGATGATGTTACAGTTGAGGATTCAGCTGTAAGCAATTTAAATATAAAATTGCTTTCGAATAAAATGTCAAGTCCTGAAGATCCCATTGAGTTTGAGGTGTCATATGATGTTAATCAGGAAATTAAAACTTACATAGCTTTCTCACTAACTGAAATTGACCGTGGACTTTGGGTATATAACGATAATTCTTTAGATTTTTTGACAGCTGGAAAAGGAAGAAAGAATTTCCGTTACTCATGTAGTTTATCAAGCTTGAATGATATCAAATTAAAACTTCAAGTTTCTGTAAGAGATAGTTCGAATACAATGCTTGCATTTGCAAAGGGCGATAATTCACCTATAATTTTGTTAAATCGAACAGATATTTCTGATGATGATATTTCTGCAAAAGACTCTGCTACTGGATTGATTCAGAGGAATGGTCATTGGGAGACTTTAGTTGATGAATAGAATTCTTTTGTACATTCATTATAATAAATTTGATGAGGTGAGTGAGCATGTTCTTTATCAGTTAGAGAAAATAAAACCACTTTTTTCTCGTGTAATTTTAATATCCAACAGTCATTTAGAAAAGAATTACATGCGAAAATTAGAAATGATTGGAATAACTGAAATTATTCAAAGAGCAAATATTGGATTTGATTTTGCAGCTTGGCGAGATGGAATGGAATACGTTGGTTTTGATCATTTGGAAAAGTATGATTCTGTGACATTGATGAATGATACATGTATAGGCCCTCTTTGGTCATTGGAACCTTATTTTAGATCATATGAATCTGCTATAGATTGCGATTTTTGGGGGATGACAAACTTTAAAAAAACGAAGTATTTTCAAGAACATGTCCAAAGTTACTTTGTATCTTATTCTCAATCGGTAGTATCATCTAAGGTTTTTCAAAAATTTTGGATGAGTATCAAAAATTTTGAAAATGTTAGACAAGTAATTGATCGCTATGAAACTAGATTGACATCTAAATTAAAAAAATCAGGTTTTAACTATCAAGTGGTTTTTAATACTTTGCACGAAAATTCTGAAGAAATGGTTCATCCTGATTTTTCTTACTATAGGCCGTTTGACATCTTGAATCATAGGGTACCATTTTTAAAATTAAAAGCGCTACAATCACATCAAGAACAAGCAAATCAATTAAAATGTGAAATAAAATCAATTTCAGACTTTCCTTCTGAAATCTTGGAAAATGTGTATTCATCAATAGAATTTTTCTCAAACGAAATTGTGAGAAATGAGAAAATTAGTATCTTTAAAAAAGTAGTTAATAAATTGAAGAGAGTAGTAGAGAGAAGTTAGTGGAATTAAAGAGAAAGATAATAAAGGCTAAAGAGTTATATTATTTTAAGAATTTATTTTTGATAAAATATTTATTTTCACTAATAATTTCATTACTGGCTATCAGTAGTACAAAAAATTTTGGTTATACAATCATATCTTTAATTGAATTGTCATTAATTTTTTTTCTGAGTAATTTCTTTATTAAGAAATTTCAAGTTATCACTCAAATTTTCAATAGTGTGTTACTGCTGTTATATAATACACAAATACTTGTGTTAAATTTTGGAACTTCGTATGTTACATTGACTATGGTTGATAACATAAGTTCATGGGAAGCATTGGGTGGTAGAGCGTTTATCTATGGTTTTGCTATTTTACTATTATTGTTTTTTAGTTTTTTACCGATTAATAAAATTGAATTGTTAGATACGTCAAAATTCAAAAGAGCAAATCTGCAAGATGACCCAATATGGAAATTCCAAGATCTTATTTTTGCTATTTTGATTTTAGTATTTGAATTAATTGTATTACAATTTTTACCGGTAAAAATGTCTCCTACTGTTTCAACATATAATTTGGTACAAGATAAAATTGAGTTTGAAAAAGTAAAACGAGAGACCCTAATAAAATCAGAAAAGCTTAAACAAAAATTTCTTAAAGATGGAGTTCAAGATTATGTTAAAAAACCATCAAACCTCCCTGATAAGCCAAATATAATCTTAATTTTTACTGAGGGATTTTCACATCATATTATCGATGACAGTAGAAATATTACTCCAACAATTAAAGAATATGAGTCGAAATCTATATCGTTTAGAAATTATTATAATCATACGTTTGCAACATACCGAGGTATAGAAAGTCAATTATTCTCGGGTTATCAAATTGAGAATAATTCACGGAATTACTTAATTTCTCTTCCTAAATTTTTAAGTGGACAAGGATATAAAACTGAATTTATAAATACTGAACCTAAAAATAAAGAATTTACAGATTACCTTTCTGATTTAGGTTTTGATAATATCTATAGTTCAAAGTTGGAAAATGGTAGAAAAATCTCATTTGACAAAGAAGCGTACGAGGAACTGTTCTCACAAATAGAGAATTATTCAAAAAATAAATCTCCGTTTCTAATTTCAATGTACACATTTGGGACACATGTAGGTTCTGACGGATATAATTATAAATTAGGAGATGGTAATGATAGAGTTCTCAATCGATTCTATGAGATGGATCAGCAGTTTAAAAAATTCATGGATCGATTTAATTCAAGTCCAATATCAGAAAATACAGTCCTTATTTTCACCACTGACCATGCGACGTATGTTGATGATGAATATAAAAAAGCATTCCCAAATGAAAACCGTGATCATGTAAGTTTGGATAAAATTCCATTTTTTATATACTATAAAGGTGTATCGTCTCAGACAATAGACGTGAATGGGAAAAATTCTCTTAATATGACACCAACTGTTCTAGATTTTTTAGATTATTCTTCGACAAATTATTTTTTAGGCACCTCCCTATTTTCACAAGATAACAATGACAATATGTTCAGTTCTATATACTCCGAAGGTACTGTTTTGAAAAAAACATCAGGGAGTAAGGTAGAGGAAATTCCTGAAAGTGAATTAAAAATGATCAAAGAAAAAGTTTATGAATACTTTAGAGTATCTCAAAATAAAAACTAGGACAGAATGAAACTTTTAAAAGGAGTGCTAGCAGGTAAAAATCTTTGTGATTTTGGCTGTCTGGCTCCCTTTTTTTTGTTTTTTATGCTAAACTATTAGATGGGGGTACGCTCATGATTAAGATATTTGGAAAGGTCCATTATCATTGGCAACCGGACTTATCTATTCTTGTGACTTATTGGTCCATTGCAGTGATTCCGGTCTTTATTGGACTGGCCTTGATGTATGAGAGCTCTAGTGTGCCAACGCTAGTTTTGTTTTCGTTCTTTTTATTTATGGTCTTGCTCGCGATTGGGGTCCATCGTTACTTCACGATTTATGAGGATGGGATCTTGCGGATTATTACAGCTAATCCTTTTACTCCAATCAAGGTAAAGATTGACTCGATCGAAAAGGTCGAAGTAAATAAGAAATCGATCAAGCTTATATTTAATGATGGATCGCGCAGTCGAACATTCTGTATGCGTAAATGGCCGAAAAAATACTTTATCAATGCACTTGCCTTAAATCCTTATTTTAAGGGAGAAGTAATCCTGACGGACAATTTCATCCATGTGGATTACTACGAGATGTATTGTGCAAACAAATAAAAAGCCCTCTTAATCTTTTAAGAGAGCACGAGTGGGGCATTCTTTAATAGCCTCGAGAACATCGTTTGTGACAGGAACTTCCTTTTCAAGGAGGTCGTCCTCTTCAGCAGCAAATTTAACGATGCCATTGTCATGGTAATCAAATAATTCAGAATAGGTCTGACAGAGACCGCAAGCGATGCAACGATCTGGAATTAACGTAACTTTCATACTTCTATTGTAATGATTTTTACGAGAAAAAACAAGGAGGAAGTCATGGCAAAAGAACCATGGGAAGAAGATATTTACGATGATGGAGAAGAAACATTGAAAAGAACGAGTAAGTTAAATGGAATGAAGGCAGATCGTCTATTGACAATTTTAGCCATTATTTTCTTTGTAGTAGTAGTAGCGATGGTCTGCTTGTTGATTTTCCTTTCAACAGGTGGCAGCAATAAATCAAAACAAATGTCTGGTTTCTACAATGGAGAGACTAAGGTTGAACAGAAATCATCAGCCCCTGCAGCACAAACTGACCAAGCGGCTAAAGACGATAGTTCAAAAGATGAGAACTCTGAAGAAGGCACGATCACTGTTCAAGCAGGTGAAGGGGAAGCAGCGATCGCTGCGCGTGCTGGTATTTCCATTGCCCAATTGGAACAGTTAAATCCATCTCATATGTCTACAGGATCTTGGTATGCCAATCCTGGTGATGTCGTTAAGATTCAGTAGGAGTTGAGGACAGCATGAAACAAATTCAAATTGCCATTGATGGACCGGCTTCTAGTGGAAAATCCACAGTTGCAAAGATCATTGCCAAGGATCTAGGCTATACGTATCTAGATACGGGGGCTATGTATCGTGCAGCGACTTATCTAGCTTTGCAAAATAATCTGACAGCTGAACAGGTTGATGACCTCTTAGCCCTTTTAGATCAGTATCCAATTAGTTTCGGTCGATCGGAAGAGGGAGAGCAGCTTGTCTTTGTAGCAGACGTGGATATTACCCACCCAATTCGCGATAACCAAGTGACCAACAATGTTTCATGGGTTGCAGCGCTTGCGCCAGTCCGTGAAAAACTTGTCACTCTACAGCAAGAAATTGCAGCAGAGGGGGGCATCGTTATGGATGGACGCGATATTGGGACGGTCGTCCTTCCACATGCAGAGTTGAAGATCTTTTTGGTCGCTTCGGTAGAGGAGCGGGCAGAACGTCGTTATAAGGAAAATGTTGAAAAGGGCATCACAGCGGATCTTGAATTGTTGAAAAAAGAAATCGCTGAGCGTGACTATAAGGACAGCCACCGTACCGTTTCTCCTTTGAAACCTGCAGCTGATGCCATTCATTTTGACACAACGGGTGTTGGAATTGCAGACGTTGTTGCATTTATTGAAGAAAAAGCAAAAAAACTTCTTGACAAAGAATAAAAAACTTGATATCATATAAAAGTTGAGAAAAGCAGAAGTGAGAACTTCTCGCCTTGTGACGCAAGTTGCTTGGCCCCTACGGATCAAGTTTCAGTAATGAAATACATCATGTAGTTCGGGCCTGTTTTGCAGGTCCGTTCTTTGTTTTTCTCGAATAATAAAAAAGAGGTGAAAACCATAGCAAAGCAAGACTTATTCATCAATGATGAAATTCGTGTACGTGAAGTTCGCTTAATCGGTCTTGAAGGTGAGCAATTGGGTATCAAACCACTTAGCGAAGCGCAAGCACTTGCGGACGATGCTAATGTTGACTTGGTTCTCATTCAACCTCAAGCTAAACCTCCTGTTGCGAAAATTATGGACTACGGTAAGTTCAAATTTGAGTATCAGAAGAAGCAAAAAGAACAACGCAAAAAACAAAGCGTTGTGACCGTGAAAGAAGTTCGTTTGAGCCCAGTGATTGACAAGGGTGATTTCGATACAAAACTTCGCAATGCTCGCAAATTCCTTGAAAAAGGAAATAAAGTGAAGGTATCCATTCGCTTTAAGGGTCGTATGATTACCCACAAAGAGATTGGTGCTAAAGTTTTAGCCGACTTCGCTGAAGCGACACAAGATGTGGCGATCATCGAACAACGAGCTAAGATGGATGGACGTCAAATGTTCATGCAATTGGCGCCAGCAACTGACAAGAAATAATCTGTCAGAAAGTTAAAAAAAGGAGAAAATATCATGCCAAAACAAAAAACACACCGCGCATCAGCTAAACGTTTCAAACGTACAGGTTCTGGTGGACTTAAACGTTTCCGTGCTTACACTTCTCACCGTTTCCACGGAAAAACTAAGAAACAACGTCGTCATCTTCGTAAAGCATCTATGGTGCATGCAGGAGATTTCAAACGTATCAAAGCAATGCTTACTCGCTTGAAATAATCGCGTATTCGTAAGTAAAGAATTCTAGGAAATATTGGAGGAAATATAAATGGCACGTGTTAAAGGTGGCGTTGTATCACGCAAACGTCGTAAACGTATTCTTAAATTAGCTAAAGGTTACTATGGAGCTAAACATATCTTGTTCCGTACTGCAAAAGAACAAGTAATGAACTCTTACTACTATGCATACCGTGACCGTCGTCAAAAGAAACGTGACTTCCGTAAATTGTGGATCACACGTATCAATGCGGCAGCTCGTTTGAACGGACTTTCATACTCACAATTGATGCATGGTTTGAAATTGGCTGAGATCGAAGTGAACCGTAAAATGCTTGCTGACTTGGCTGTTAACGATGCAGCAGCTTTCACAGCTCTTGCAGATGCAGCTAAAGCAAAACTTGGTAAATAATGTTTATGAGGCTGGGCAAAAGTTGTCCAGCCTTTGATGTATGATAGAAATAACTGTATGACGCAGTGGTTGATTGGTATCTTTATTCGCTTTTAAGCTCTAAAGATGACCTAATCAACTATGCGGGGGTGGGAAAACGAACTCTTTTTTACTAGTCAGAGTTCTTTCCCACTCCCTTTTTTTCTTGCTGATTTCATGCTATAATGAAATCAATTATAGGAGTAATCATATTAGATGGAGGAGCTAAAGGTGACACACAATCGGCTAGCATGGGATGAGTATTTTGCGGCACAGGCCTTACTGATTTCGAATCGTGCGACCTGTAATCGGGCGAAAGTAGGGGCTGTTCTGGTTAAGGATAATAAGGTCATTGCAACCGGCTATAATGGATCTGTTTCTGGAACAGATCATTGTTTAGAGGATGGCTGCCTTATGGTCGAGGGACACTGTGTCCGCACGATTCATGCGGAAGTCAATGCTATTTTGCAAGGAGCTGAAAGAGGGATTCCAAAAGGCTTCACAGCTTATGTCACGCATTTTCCTTGTCTCAATTGTACTAAGCAGTTACTTCAAGTTGGCTGCAAGCGGGTGGTATACATCCATCAATACCGCATCGATGAATATGCAGAATACCTCTACCGTGAAAAAGAAGTAGAACTGGTTCATCTGCCAATTGAAGAAGTGAAACGAGCCATTGCTGAGGCAGACTTCATTTAAAAAAATCCTGTCTAAAACTTGATATAGATCTAATAGAAAGCTTGTTTTTGAGATCATGCTTGGCTGATTCGTCTAGAGGAAGAAGAGTGGGATGATACGTAAAATTTGCTATCTAATTTTCTTATTCGCCCAGGGACCTGGGGCTGTTGTTATATGAAAGGTAGGAAACCGTGATGACAGACCAAGAGAAACATTTTGAAGAAAATAAGGAACATAGTAAGATCAGTGAAGATCATCCCAATTCTGTATTTGTTCAGAATCCTCCAAAAGAAAATAGCTTACATTCTATTCTTCTTTCAGTGACCTTTTACTTATCCATTATCTATCTTGTATTGTTTGTCTCTCTCTTTGCACTTTGGGGTTATGGATGGGGATTTGTCGTTTTGATTTTCCTTGGACCAAACTTATTAAGTCTTGCGATTGGGGCCTTTTTACTTCGACTAGGGATGAAGAAAGGGAATAAAAGCCTTCTTTATGCGAGTATTGGACTCTATCTGCTGTCTATCATCTTGGCTTTTGATCCAGACTGGGAAATATTTCGAATTGCTCCCTTATGTTTAGGTGTTCTGGATTTAATCGGAACACTCCTGGTTAAAGAAGAGAAAAGCTTTTAATTAAAAGATAGGTATGGGCCACTTTACTTAATAAAAAGTATTCGGGTCGATCAAAGCGATCGTTAAATCAATTCTTTTTGTCGATTTTTGAGTACTATTATTTTAAAAGATAACTAAGAACTTTAGGAAGAAATGAAATGTCAGATCAACCAAAACATTCTGCAGTAAAAAAAGAGAAAGAGGAAAGGATTACAGATGAAGTTCGTTCACCTGTTGGTGAATTTGATTCAGAAAAGAGAATTGGGAAATCTGGAATACTTGCTTTTGCCTCGGTCCTAGCCATTGCTTATATCGTTTTGCTTTTATTAGGTCTCTTTTCACTAGGATCATGGGTTGGTGGTTTTTTGTACTTTTTGGGAATCCATATGATTAGCTTTGTTATTGCCACTATCCTGCTTTGGAATGGAAATGTGAACGGCAATAAAGCAACTCTTTATATAGCAGCAGCTATTTATGTTTTTTCATTTATTGCTGCGGGTGATCCTTCTTGGGTGATTAATCATATACCACCGCTTGTGGTAGGAGTGCTGGTATTGATTGGAACTGTATTGTTAAAAAATGAAGAGTGATGATAGGAGGTAGGGTGTTCAATCCTATCTTTTTTATTTATTACTGATAATACGCCAGGAAAACGATTACAAACTATGTTATAATTTAAATAAAATGAATAGTTTAATACTTTATTTAGAAAGTGGAGGAGAATCTATGTCTAGAAAAAAATGGTATTGTATACTGCTAATTCTTGAAGCAATTCTTTATCTTGTTTCTTATGGTAGTAGTCTAGTAGAGAGCTATAATGCTCAAAATTTAAATGGAAATACACCACTGTTCAATGCCTCTAGTATTTTTTCTATATGGAATGGAATGATTATTTGCTGGTTAATTTGGAGAATCATGAAGCAACGTTTAAATGTTGAAGGATTGATAGCTGTTCTTCTCCTCTCAATTACTCAACTACTGATGTTTTTTTTACCACCTTTCTCCCTAACAAATCTGATGAACATTTCCTTTGTGCTAAATATCATTTGTTTAATATGGATTTGCTTGCTTATAAAGAATGTAGAAATGAGGGAGCTTTTAAACGATTGGAAAAGTAAAGATGGTTGGAAATCAACGATAACTTATTTAGTACTATTTGTTGCCTCAACCAATATATCTCCATTATTTATATTGTTTGGTATGGATAGAACGAGTGTAATTTACGCTTTTACACTTCAATACACTGTAATGGAGTTAATGTTTCTAATTCTGATTAATGTTATGATCACAAGTACAAGTGATAAACTTCAGAAAGTCTTTTCTCTTTTGCTAATTTTATCTTCTCTTGTTGAGATAGGTGTAGTATACTCTTTTATCTCTCGTATAAGCTTTTACGGTCTCTTTTATCTTCTCTTATCGATTTATATTGTTTGTCGTGTTTTTGGTTTGTTTGATAAAGTTGCAGATAGCTGGGAGTCCAAGGTGAAAGTACAAGATCTATCATCTATTGAAACTAAACCAGAGATGGAATACCCTCAAGTAAAAGGAGAGATAGATGTAAACGATCAGTTGAATGCTGAGATACGATCAAACAATGATAAAGAAAATTCGCCAAAAAGAATTATTCTTCAGTCGTCTTGGTTATGGAGCGCCCTTATAATAGCAGTCTGTCACCTTGGTATTATGATTTTTCCTTTATTTTTAGGAAACCCCATGTATCTACTGATCTTATATATTGGTGCCATCCATTATATTTGTTTTATGATTGCGACTATATTACTTTTCATTGGTATGAGAAAAGGAAGTAAAGGACTCCTAAATGCCGCAGCTATCTTATTTGTTATTTCCATTATAGGTACGCCAGATACTTATTGGATAGGTCCAAATATATTATCCTTTATTCTGGGAGTCTTGGTATTTATTGGAACTATATTATTGAAAAATGGAGACTGATTAAAGTAGATAGGGTTGAAAATTTTTAAAGATATGTTATCATTTAAGTAGATGGTAGGTCATCGAGCACCAATAGGTGCGCGGTAGCCTACCATTTTTGAAGATAAAAAAAGCACCGTGTGAGGGTGCTAGATCTTGCCTACTGAACTCGTAAATTGATAGATACCCTACGGGGTATTTTTTGTCAACTTTTTTAAGTACTTTTTAGGAACTTTGAGGACTGTTTAAGTCGATTTAATTAGATAGCGCATAGCCCGAAAAAGCTGATTTAATGGGCTTCTTGAAAAATCATTTTCCATATCATTTGTAATGTGTTATAATGAAGTGTTATATGGTCCCGATAAGATGATAGACTGTCTATCAGTACTTTGTAACTCTATAACAATATTTTTTAAGGGGGGACATTTTTATGTCAGAACGTAAACTTTTCACGTCTGAATCAGTATCTGAGGGGCATCCAGATAAGATTGCAGACCAAATTTCAGATGCTATTTTAGATGCTATTTTAGAGCAAGATCCAGAAGCACACGTTGCGGCTGAAACAGCTGTTTATACAGGGTCAGTCCATGTTTTTGGTGAAATTTCAACCAATGCCTATGTCGATATTAACCGTGTTGTTCGCGATACGATTGCAGAAATTGGCTATACCAATACAGAATATGGTTTCTCTGCTGAAACTGTTGGAGTACACCCATCATTGGTGGAACAATCTCCTGATATCGCTCAAGGGGTAAACGAAGCCCTAGAAGTACGTGGGAATACGGATCAAGATCCACTCGATTTGATTGGTGCAGGAGACCAAGGTCTCATGTTTGGTTTTGCGGTGGATGAAACAGAAGAACTCATGCCATTGCCAATCTCACTCAGTCATAAGTTGGTTCGTCGTTTGGCAGAGCTTCGTAAGTCTGGGGAAATTAGCTATCTTCGTCCAGATGCCAAATCACAAGTCACTGTTGAGTACGATGAAAACGATCGTCCAGTGCGCGTGGATACGGTTGTTATTTCAACCCAACACGATCCAGATGTCAGCAATAAACAAATCCACGAAGATGTGATTAATAAGGTCATTAAAGAAGTGATTCCAGCTTCTTACCTAGATGATGAGACAAAATTCTTCATCAACCCAACAGGACGCTTTGTTATAGGTGGTCCTCAAGGAGACTCAGGATTGACAGGTCGTAAGATCATCGTCGATACCTATGGTGGTTATTCACGTCACGGTGGTGGTGCCTTCTCTGGTAAGGACGCAACCAAGGTGGACCGTTCGGCTTCTTATGCAGCTCGTTACATTGCTAAAAACATTGTGGCAGCTGGTCTTGCTAAGAAGGCAGAAGTGCAATTGGCTTATGCGATCGGGGTGGCTCACCCAGTATCTGTTCGTATCGATACTTTCGGTACTGGAACAGTCGCTGAAAGCAAATTAGAAGCTGCAGCTCGTCAAATCTTTGACCTTCGCCCAGCAGGAATCATCCAAATGCTGGACCTCAAGCGTCCAATCTACCGTCAAACAGCGGCTTATGGTCATATGGGACGGACAGATATTGATCTTCCATGGGAACGTTTGGACAAGGTAGAAGCCTTGAAAGATGCTGTAAAATAATTTGTTGAAATGGAAAAGTTAGGGTCAAGATGATCCTGGCTTTTTTTCGTTTTGAAAATTCCTACAGATGGAAAAATAGGGCGATCTGTGGTATAATAGATGCAGTATTTTAAATACATTGTCCCTTTTATTTCCGTTGAAAAAAACGATAGTAAAAGGAAAAATACTTGAAAGAGCTAATGAATTATTAAGATGAAAAAAATTGTAATAAATGGTGGTCGCCCTCTAAAAGGAGAGGTAACCATTAGTGGTGCAAAAAACAGCGTAGTAGCCCTGATTCCTGCGACCATTCTGGCGGATGATATTGTGACCCTTGATGGGGTGCCAGATATCTCCGACGTGGCAAGTTTGATTGACATCATGACCATTATGGGGGCTAAGATCGAGCGCAAAGAAGACAGTTTGATCATTGATCCTCGTGGGGTGAAGGATATGCCCATGCCATTTGGAAAGATCAATAGTCTCCGTGCCTCCTATTATTTCTATGGCAGTTTATTAGGGCGCTACGGTCAAGCAACGGTTGGACTACCTGGCGGGTGTGATCTTGGCCCGCGTCCGATCGATTTGCATTTGAAGGCCTTTGAAGCGATGGGAGCTGCTATGACCATGGATGGCTCCAGTATGAAGCTTGCGACAGACGGCAAGCCCCTTCAAGGAGCGATTATCTATATGGACACTGTTAGTGTTGGTGCAACGATCAATACGATTTTGGCGGCCGTCAAGGCTGAAGGTCGGACAGTGATTGAGAATGCTGCTCGGGAACCTGAAATTATCGATGTGGTAACCTTGTTGAACAATATGGGAGCCCATATTCGGGGAGCAGGGACGGATATCATTACCATTGATGGTGTTCCGCATTTGCATGGGACGAGACATCAAGTGATTCCGGATCGCATCGAAGCAGGAACTTATATTGCGCTTGCAGCTGCTATCGGAGAAGGTATCCAGATCAATAATGTCCTGTATGAGCATTTGGAGAGCTATATTGCCAAGTTAGAGGAAATGGGTGTGCGCATGACCATTTCTGAAGATAGCATCTTTGTAGAAAAACAAACAGGCTTGAAGGCGATCCAGATCAAAACGTCTCCTTATCCTGGTTTCGCGACAGATCTGCAACAACCGATCACACCTTTGCTCTTAACTGCTGCAGGACGTGGTCGAATTGTTGATACGATTTATGAAAAGCGGGTCAACCATGTGCCAGAATTGGCTAAAATGGGGGCTACTATTTCGACCTTGAACGACCACATTATCTATGAAGGACCAAATCAATTGACAGGATCCAGTGTGAAAGCGACGGATCTTCGAGCTGGTGCGGCTTTAGTGATCGCAGGTCTCATGGCTTCTGGAACAACAGAAATTACAAATGTAGAATACATCCTTCGCGGGTATTCAGATATTATTCATAAATTGACTCAACTTGGAGCAAATATCCAGTTGGTAGAGGAATAGTGACAGAGCTAGAGATCTGATAGTGGCAGCTGGATACACGAACAATGGAGTTTGAGATGAATATTTGGACGCACTTAGCTGCCTATTCACTAATTGAAACACAAAGGTTGTATTTACGACCTTTTCTCTTTGAGGATGCGGAAGATTTTTATAAGATTGCTTCTAATCCTGAAAATTTACAATTTATCTTTCCTGCACAAGCCGATCTTGCCGAAACCCAGTATGTACTAGCCAATTATTTCATGAAAAATCCTTTGGGGGTTTGGGCCATCTGTGATAAGGAAACTAATCGGATGATCGGCTCCATCAAATTTGAAAAGTTGGATGAAATCAAGGGTGAGGCTGAGTTAGGCTACTTTTTACGCAAAGATTTTTGGGGAAAGGGCCTCATGACTGAAGCGGTCAAAGAGTTGGTCTATCTCTCATTTGAGAAATTTCAACTGAAGGAGCTTAAGATTGTCACCCATGTTGAAAATGCAGGGAGTCAAAAGGTCGCTTTAAAGGCTGGCTTTCGTCTCTTTCGTCAATTTAAAGGGAGTGACCGTTATACGCGTAAAATGCGCGATTATTATGATTTCCGCCTAGGTAGAGGGGACTTCTATGAGTAAACACCAAGAGATTTTAGACTATCTCGAAAAATTACCGATTGGAAAACGGGTCAGTGTTCGGAGTATTTCCAATTTTTTGAATGTCAGTGATGGAACGGCTTATCGTGCCATTAAAGAAGCTGAAAATCAAGGAATTGTAGAAACGCGTCCTAGAAGTGGGACCATCCGTGTTAAATCGAAAAAGGCTGTACTAGAGCATTTGACGTATCGAGAAATCCAGGAAATTACCGGTTCGGAAATTTTAGCTGGTGAAGAGGGGCTCGAAAAAGAATTTAATAAATTCTACATCGGTGCCATGACGGAGAAGCACGTCCTAGACTATGTGTCTGAAGGGGGCCTTTTGATCGTGGGAGACCGCACCAGCATTCAACGATTGGCATTAAAGCATGACAATGCAGTCTTGGTGACAGGAGGCTTTGAGGTGAGTAAGGATGTGATTGATCTGGCCAATCAGGTACAAATCCCAGTCATCCGAACTTCACACGATACCTATACCGTCGCTACTATGATCAATAAGGCCTTATCCAACATGCAGATCAAGACAGATATCTTGACGGTGGAGCAGGTCTATCGGCCTTTCCATGAGTACGGCTATCTTTCTGAAACTGATACGGTAAGGGATTATTTAGATCTGGTTCGAAAGAATCGCTTTAGTCGCTTTCCGGTTGTCAATCAGCACCAGATGGTGGTGGGAGTCGTGACCATGCGAGATGCTGGAGATAAGGCACCTCAGACGACCCTTGATAAGGTGATGTCACGGACCATCTTTACCACCAATCTATCCACCAGCATTGCGACCATTAGCCAACGGATGATCGCTGAAGATTATGAAATGATTCCTGTTGTTCGTAATAACCAGACCTTGCTGGGTGTCATTACGCGTCGGGATGTCATGGATCGGATTAGCAAGGTGCAATTTTCGAGCTTACCAACCTTTAGTGAGCAAATCGGTCAAAAGATTCAAACAGAGAACGACCATTACCAATTCACAGTAGAGCCAAGTATGTTGGAGAAAAGTGGTGTTTTGGCCAATGGGGTCATGATCGAAGTGCTGATGAAGGTTGTTCGCAAGATGATGCAACACAGTGGGCGTAGCTTGATTGTCGAGCAGCTGATTATCCATTTTTTACAAGCGGTGCAGGTGGACGATGTGATCCGCATTGAACCACAACTTGTTCGGCGAACCAGACGTTCAGCCTTGGTTGATTTTAGCTTGTATCTAGATCTGCAGCTGGTCGCGAAAGCAACCATTACCATTAAGATTAATTAAACAAAAGAAATGAGGAGACAATGATTACATTAAAATCACAACGTGAAATTGAAGCCATGGATCGTGCAGGAGATTTCCTTGCCAGCATCCATATTGGATTGCGTGACTTGATCAAGCCAGGGCTCGACCTTTGGGAAGTAGAAGAATATGTCCGCCGTCGCTGTAAAGAAGCCAATGTCTTACCACTTCAAATCGGAGTAGAAGGCAGTCTCATGGACTATCCTTACGCGACTTGTTGCGGTTTAAATGATGAGGTTGCCCATGCCTTTCCCCGTCATGTTATCCTGAAAGATGGGGATCTCCTCAAGGTAGATATGGTCTTGTCAGAACCGCTGGATAAATCTGTTCTAGATGTATCGAAATTAGATTTTGATAATGTAGCGCAAGTCAAGAAATATACTGAGTCTTATAGTGGTGGCTTGGCGGATTCTTGCTGGGCTTATGCGGTTGGAAATGTTTCGCAAGAAGTCAAAGATTTGATGGACGTGACCAAAGAATGTCTCTATAAGGGAATTGAGAAAGCGGTCGTTGGCAATCGCTTGGGAGATATTGGGGCAGCGATTCAAGAGTATGCCGAAAGCAAAGGCTATGGCGTGGTGCGTGATTTGGTCGGACACGGTGTCGGGCCTACCATGCATGAAGAACCAATGGTCCCACATTATGGTCGTGCTGGACGCGGTCTTCGCTTACGAGAAGGGATGGTCTTGACGATTGAGCCAATGATTAATACCGGTACTTGGGAGATTGATACAGATATGGAAACTGGTTGGGCCCATAAGACCCTTGACGGTGGCCTTTCTTGTCAATACGAGCATCAATTTGTGATTACAAAAGATGGTCCAGTGATCTTGACTAGTCAAGGTGAAGAAGGAACATACTAAAAAATAGAGAGGAAAGAATGGAGCTGAAGGCAAGTGTCTGGTTTCGCTCTTTGCTCTTTTTTAGTAAAATGGGGAGGTGACGAATGAAAAAGGTCCTACAAAAAGTACTGGGACAGCCATTTATAAAGGGCTTCGTGCGGTTTTATCAGAGCGCAGAGTCTGATATCACCAGCATTGCTGTAGCCTATTATTTGCTGATCTCCATTTTTCCATTGATGCTGATTGCAGCCAATATTTTACCCTACTTTCATATTCGTCCCACTCAGATTCTTTTGAGCTTACAGAAAGTTTTGCCAGCCTCCTTATATCGAATAGTGGCACAGATGATTTCGAGTGTATTGACCAAGCCTTCGACAGGCTTACTGAGTTTCTCGATTATTTCTGCTTTGTGGATCTTCTCTCAGAGCATTGCCTACCTCCAAAAAGCCTATAACAAGAGTTATGGGGTGGAAAAGGAGCGTGGTATTATCTGGGGGCGACTCTTTAGCTTTCTGATCAGTTTTGCCTTGCAGGGTTTGTTTGGACTTTCGCTGATCCTTTCCATGTTTGGGAAAATGATCGTTCGCTATCTCTATCGGACCTTTTCATTTGATCGGACGATTTATGTGCGCTTACTGAATTTGACAGAGCCGACCATCTATCTCTTGCTCTTTGTCAGTCTGGTCTTGCTTTATTACACTCTTCCAAATGTCAAAATTCCAAAATTTAGATATGTATTGCCAGGGGCGACCTTTGTTGTTGCTGTCCTGTATGCGATCTTGAATATCTTTTGGAAATATGTGGATCGTTATGTGAGTCATTTCTTAGATGCTCGTTTCTTCGGATCGGTCGTCCTAGCGGTCATCATGTTCTGGTTCATCTTGGTAGCTAAAATCATGATTATTGGTTGTATTTTAAACGCCAGTGTCCAATTTGCCAGAGAAGCCAAATTCCAAACGCGTAATGGAGAAATTGTCTCTAAATTAAAGACGGAAGAAGTAGCCTTTCGGCATAAAGAAGTTTCACAAAAATTAAAGCGTCGCTTACGCTTGATAAAAAAAGATAAAACGGAATAAGTGAGAGGGGGACAGAAATCGGTAATTCGTTAGAATTCGATTTCTTTGTCCCGCCTCCGCACAGTTGAGTAGGGCTGTAAAAGCTGATGAAATCAGCGTAGTAGAGCCCACTCAAGCACTGCGTCTTGCTCGATAATCCAAAATAATTGAGAGGCTAGGACTTTTGTCCCAGCTCTTTTTTTATTATCTATTTTGTTGCATTTGCAACAAAAACATGTTATGCTATTGTCAATAGGAAAGGACGAGTGAGATGAGTATTTTGCGTGAGATTGGCATCATTGCGAGAGCACTGGATTCTATAGCAAATATTGAATTTCGAGATTTGGATCTGGCGCGTGGTCAATACCTCTACCTAGTGCGAATTGCCGAGCAACCTGGAATGATTCAGGAAGAACTCTCTGAGCTCTTAAAAGTAGATCGCTCAACTGTTGCCCGATCCGTAAAAAAACTAGAAGAACGAGGAATGATTCAACAGCGCCCAAGGGGTAAAAACCTCAAAACCAAGGAATGGGAATTAACTGAAAAAGGTAAGCAGATTTACCCCTTCATTATAGGGGAGCATCTTTACTCTGAGGAAACTGCCTTAAAAGGATTTTCCAAAGAAGAAGTCGCACAGTTAGAGGAGTATCTCATCCGAGTTCGTGAGAATATCACCTTGGATTGGGAGCTAGTCAAAAAAGGTCAAAAAAGAAATTATAGTGAGGTAAAGCAATGAAAGTGACAGTCGATCAAGCATTTTGGGATTTATTTCCAACAGCTAGAATTACAGTGATGTCCTTGTATGGTATTGATAATACAGTAGATGAAGCCAAGGATCCTTATTTCAAAGAATTGTTGGACAAGGGTACCAAGAGAGCATGGGAATTTATTGATGAAGAAAACTATACCCAGAGTGAGTTCGTTCAAGAGTGGCGCCAAGCTTTTAGCAAGTTTAAAACAAAAAAAGGAGCCCGATCTTCAATCGAGGCACTCTTAAAACGGGTTCACCAGGGACGTGAATTCTATCCGATTAATCCTTTGGTGGATCTTTACAATAGTGTTTCTATGGCTTATGCCCTTCCTTGTGGGGGAGAAGATATGGATAAATTGGTGGGTGGACTCTCTCTAGGCCAAGCGAAAGGAGGCGAACCTTTCTTTCCATTAGGTGCTGAAGAAGATGCTCCAGCTTTGGAAGGGGAGATTATCTACTACGACCAAGAAGGAGCTGTTTGCCGTTGTTTGAATTGGCGTGAGGCTCAAAGAACCATGTTAACAGAAGATACCAAGGACGCTATTTTGGTGATTGAGGCCATCAACGAAGAGCAGGCCAAACGAGCCCAAACAGCCATGCAGGAATTGAAAGATCTAGCCAAGGATTATTTTGGGGTTGAAGGCACCATCTATCAATTAAGTGCAGAGCATGCAAGTATAGAAGTTTAAAAGATAAAGCTTGAAACAATCGTTTCAAGCTTTGTTTTTGTTTTTAAAGACAAAGAGTTTACTAAAGACGTAATTGAGGACCACAATGGCCACTTGTGCAAAGAGGGTTTCAATCAGATTGATCTGGCTCTTGTTATTGTGGACAAATTGCCCGATAATTCCTGGGAACTGCTTGACAAAAATCTCAGTCAAGGCCATGTCCAGTATAAAGGTCCCAGAGCGCGCAATTGCAAATCGGATCAAGCGCTGAAACCAGCCCTTTCTTTCTTGTTTAAAGACAATGGTATCATTGGTCGCAAAGGCAAAGAGGATCCCAGCAATGTTTCCAATTGCGGTCGCTAATCGTTCATCACGAGACACTTGATAGATGAAGAGGCGGGTTCCGACGGAAACAATGGTTGTGGCAACTCCAAAAAAGAGATAGGATAAAATCTCATTATCAAAAAATTTTTTAATTAGTGTTTTCATAAATTCAGTCTACCATAAAACCTCAAAATATGCTATACTTGAAAAGTTGAAGAAATCAAACCTTCAACCCTTGGTGCTTAAGATCCTTTCGCCAAGCATATTACACGTGGGAAAACCGCTAAAGGAGAATAAATGAAACAGTTAACTGCTCGTGATATGGCACAAATTGCTATTGTTGCTGCGATTTATATCGTATTGACCATTACCCCACCTCTCAACGCTATGGCCTACTATGGCTATCAATTCCGTGTTTCGGAAATGATGAATTTCTTAGCTTTTTACAATAAGAAGTACTTGATTGCGGTGACGCTTGGTTGTATGATTGCTAACTTATTTAGTTTTGGATGGATCGATGTCTTTGTCGGTGGAGGTTCAACCTTTGTCTTCTTAGGACTTGGACTCATTCTATTTGGTCGATTCAAAAACAAGTTCTTGTTTGACGGCCTTATTCGCTTGGACCATTTCTTGTTTGCGATATTCTTTTCCATCTCCATGTTTACGATTGCCTTGGAACTTTATTACCTTCAAGGCCAACCATTCTTCTATAACTGGTTGACCATGGGATTGGGTGAATTTGCATCCTTGATTTTTGGAGCGATTGTGATCAATCAACTTTCTAAACGGATCGATTTTACAAAATAAGAAAAGGGAGCTTTGGCTCCTTTTTTTAATGCTAAGAATGCAGTAAATTCAAGGCTAAATTAAGATTTTATGATAAAATAAGAACATGAAAACCAGAATGAAAGAATTAGTGGAATTACTCAATCGATATGCTTACGAGTATTACACAAAAGATGCTCCATCTGTTTCAGATAGTGAATATGATCAATTGTATCGGGAGTTGGTGGAACTAGAAACCGCTCATCCTGATGAGATCTTACCAGAGAGTCCAACTCACCGTGTAGGTGGGGTGGTTTTAAAAGGCTTTACCAAATACCAGCACCAGTATCCCCTTTATAGTTTGCAGGATGCTTTTTCGCGTGAAGAATTAGAAGTCTTTGATCAGCGTGTCCGTAAGGAATTTCCTTCCATCAGCTATGTATGTGAGCTGAAGATCGATGGCTTGTCCATTTCCCTCACCTATGAAAATGGTGTCCTTGTAACGGGCGCAACACGTGGAGATGGTTCTGTCGGTGAGGATATTACAGAGAACCTCAAACGGGTCAAGGACATTCCTTTGGTGTTACCAGAGCCAGTGAACATTACAGTGCGAGGCGAGTGCTACATGCCACGGGCTTCCTTTGATCGGGTCAATCAGATCCGTCAAGAAAACGGCGAGCCGGAGTTTGCTAATCCGCGGAATGCTGCTGCAGGAACGCTTCGCCAATTGGATACGAAAATCGTGGCCAAGCGAAATCTCGCGACCTTCTTGTATCAAGAAGTGAGTCCAACTGATCAAAGCAGTCAGGAAGGCGTGCTTGAGAAATTAGCCCGCTTAGGCTTTGTTGTGAACCGAGAGCGAGTGCTGGCTGAGGATATGGAGCAAATTTGGGACTTTATCCAAAAGGTAGCTCAGCTTCGAGAGGATCTTCCCTACGATATCGATGGGATTGTCATCAAGGTCAATGATCTAGCTGTTCAAGAAGAACTAGGCTTTACCGTAAAAGCTCCTAAATGGGCTGTCGCCTATAAGTTTCCAGCTGAAGAAAAAGAAGCGAAAATCTTATCGGTGGATTGGACGGTTGGACGGACCGGTGTTGTGACGCCAACTGCCAATCTAACTCCAGTCCAGCTAGCAGGAACCACTGTTAGTCGGGCAACCTTGCACAATGTGGACTATATTGCTGAAAAAGACATTCATCAGGATGATACCGTCATTGTCTATAAGGCGGGTGATATCATTCCTGCGGTCTTGCGTGTTGTCAAAGATAAGCGAGTCTCTGATCAAGCATTAGCCATTCCAACTCATTGTCCGAGCTGCCAGAGTGAGTTGCTTCATTTCGAGGATGAGGTGGCCCTTCGCTGTATCAATCCGCTCTGTCCAGCCCAGATTAAGGAAGGATTGAACCACTTTGCCAGTCGGGATGCTATGAATATCACAGGCTTGGGTCCAGCTGTTGTAGAGAAACTCTTCGCGGCTCAGTTGGTAGAGGATGTAGCTGGGATCTACCGGCTCACTGTAGAGGATCTATTGACCTTAGAAGGCTTCAAAGAAAAATCGGCTGAAAAACTCTATGAAGCCATTCAAGCTTCAAAAGAGAATTCAGCTGAAAAGTTGCTCTTTGGTTTGGGAATCCGCCATGTCGGAAGCAAGGTCAGTCAAATCTTACTCCAAGAATTCCATGACCTCGATCAACTGGCTACAGCTGATCCAGAACGGATTGCCAGCATTGATAGTCTCGGTATGGTCGTGGCTGAAAGCCTTAAGAGTTATTTCGCGCAAGAAGGATCCAAGCGTCTCTTGCAAGAGCTCAAAGAAGCTGGTGTCAATATGGCTTATCTTGGTGAAAAAGTCGCTGCTGATGCGGCCCTATCAGGAATGACAGTCGTTTTGACTGGGAAGCTAGAGCGACTCACGCGTTCAGAAGCCAAGGCAAAATTAGAAAGTCTGGGCGCTAAGGTAACTGGATCGGTTTCCAAAAAAACAGATTTGGTCGTTGCAGGTAGTGACGCTGGTAGCAAGTTAACCAAAGCACAAGAATTAGGAATCCAGGTAGAAGATGAGGCCTGGCTTGAAAGTTTATAGAGGATCTTTATGGTAGAACGAATCAAAAAAGCCCGTTTAATTTATAATCCGACCTCTGGGCAAGAAATTATCAAGAAAAATATTGCGGAAGTCTTGGACGTACTCGAAGATGTGGGCTATGAAACTAGCGCTTATCAAACGACTCCAGAACCATTTTCTGCCCAAAATGAAGCAGAAAGAGCCGCTAAGGCAGGCTTTGATTTAATCATTGCCGCTGGTGGAGATGGTACGATTAACGAAGTGGTCAATGGGGTTGCAGGTCTGGAAAATCGTCCGCAGATGGCCTTTATCCCGACTGGTACCACCAATGACTATGCGCGTGCCTTGAAGATCCCGATGGGTGATCCTGTGGCGGCTGCTCGCATTATCGAAAAGAATCAAACCATTCAGATGGATATTGGTCGTGCCTATGGCAGTAAGTATTTCATCAACATTGCTGCAGCAGGAACCATGACAGAATTGACCTTCAGTGTTCCAAGTAGTGTTAAATCTCGCTTGGGTTACTTTGCCTATGTGGCAGAAGCTGCTAAAATGTTGCCACGAAACAAGGCTCGTAAGGTGCGGATTGAGCACGACAATGGTGTCTTTGAAGGGCCAGCGTCTATGATTTTTGTGGCTCTTACCAACTCGATTGCTGGTTTTGAAAGTGTTGCGCCAGATGCTAAGCTTGATGATGGGAACTTTACCTTGATTATCGTAAAAACTGCTAAGCTCTTTAACATGTTGTCCTTGATGATTCAGGCCATTAATGGAGGCAAGCATGTGCACGATGAAAATGTAGAATATCTCAAGACCAAGAAGTTGACGATCGAAATGTTAGGGAAAAATGCTCAACCATTCCGCATCAATCTAGATGGGGAATACGGAGGAGATACTCCAGTTGAATTGGAAGTCTTCCATAATCACTTGGAATTCTTTGCAAATATTGATGAAATCAACAACGATGCTTTGGTTCACCCATCTGAAGAATAAAAACAAATAGTTGGAGTCCGTTACGTGTTTTACAAGCGGATGGTTCCTTCGGTATTAAATTGGAAATAGGAAAATGTTATGCGACAATACCATGTAAAGCTTCATTTTCATAAGCAAAAAGGAAATTATTTTGCCTATGATATGTGGCAGTGGCAGGATCAAGTAGAAGGAAAATCAGTCTCTTTCTCCAAGTTGGATTATTTTGGAGTAGAGGGAAATCTGGTATACGAGAGTGAGGATGCCTTGAACCGGGGCCATGTCCTGGTTAAAGAAGGGGATTGGCTCACCAAGACCCGTGATTTTGAAATCGAACTCTTACCAGAAGGGCATGTTCGAGAAGTGTGGATTCTCGATGGAGACGATACAGTTTATTATTCTTTGCAAGCTGCTTTGACGAGTCATGCCTACAGCCATCGTCAGCCTCATGCCTACGATATGGCGATGCGTCCTAGAGAGTTTGATGCTAAATGGGCGTATCAAGGCTGGCTTGGTCATCGTGAGGAAGAAGGGGAGCATTGCTTTAAACTATGGGCACCTACTGCCAAGAAAGTTGAATTGTTGCTCTATCAATCTACAGACTTGGATGCGCCTATTTGGAAGAGCATGCCAATGACACGAGGCAAACAAGAGTCTAGCTACCACCCAGAAAATACCCACGGTGTTTGGATTTTAGATTTTTTAGGAAATTTAAGTGGCATGGCTTATCAATATCGTGTGCATTTTGAACACCATACTCAAGTGACGCGCGATCCTTATAGCATTGCAACGACAGCGGATGGGATGCGCTCTGCCATTCTTTCAAGAGCAGATCGTCAGTTTGATTGGGGTCCTAAAAAAGGCGCCGATGCAACTCCTTGGCGCTTGGACAATCCTTGTCAAGCAGTGATTTATGAGATGCATCTTCGGGATTTGACCAAGTCACCGACATCAGGTGTGGACGAGTCTTTGCGTGGGACCTATCTGGGGGCTTGCCAAGAAGGAACAGTCAATAGCCATGGTGATGCAACTGCCTTTGATTATATCCGTCAGTTAGGGGTCAATGTCGTGCAACTGCAACCGATCTCTGACCGCTTTAAACAGTACGACGAAGAAGGCCGTGTGACCTACAATTGGGGCTATGACGTTCAGAATTATTCTGCACCAGAAACTAGCTTTTCGACGGATCCATCCAATCCGAAACAAACCATGAAAGAGCTCAAAACCATGATCCGGGCTTATCATGAGGCAGGAATTTCTGTGGTCATGGATGTGGTCTACAATCATATCTACTCGACCGAGCATGGTCCTTTCCAAAATACAGTACCCGATTATTATTACCGGATGGAGCCAGATGGTCGCTTCCAAAATGGGACAGGTGTTGGGAATGAAACGGCTAGTGAGCATGAAATGTACCGCAAGTACATGATTGATTCCCTCACGCACTGGGTCAAGGAGTACCAGATCGATGGCTTCCGCTTTGATTTGATGGGCATTCACGATGTAAGGACGATGAATGCTATTCGGGAGGCTATGGATGCTCTGGATCCTCGTATTCTCCTTTACGGAGAAGGTTGGGACATGGGGACAGGTCTCGCACCAGAAGACAAGGCTAAGAAGGACAATGCAGCGCAATTGCCTCGAATTGGATTCTTCAATGATACGGAGCGCGATGCCATTAAAGGGGCTGAGGTTTATGGTTCCATCAAACGTGGCTTTGTCAGCAGAAAATCAACAGAGTATATCGTTGCGCGTGCTGTTTTAGGTAGTGCAGAGCTTGGCAATTATTTAAGTCCCAATCAGGTCTTGAATTATGTGGAGGCTCATGACAATTATAATCTCTATGACTTGCTTCAGACCCTTCATCCGAATGAAAAAGTAGCAGGATTGGTCAAGCGCTCAGAGTTGGCTACGGCTATGAATCTGCTCTTTCAGGGCATGACCTTTATGCAATTGGGTCAAGAGTTCATGAGGACCAAATTGGTAGCGACAGGTCCTGATGGAGAAATCACTCCTTTGGATCGTGAACGGGCCATGAATTCCTACAATGCTCCAGATTTTGTGAATCAGGTCAACTGGGATCTGGTCAGTCAAAACAAGGAATCAATTGCCTATATCCGAAGCTTGATCGCCTTGAAGACAAGTCTTCCTGTCTTAGGGCTTGAAAGCTACGATAAAATCTACCAACAAGTCTTTATCCAATCTGCAACTGATTGTAGTGGACTTCTGATATTTGAACTTACAGGAGACAAGAAGTACTTGGTCATCTTCAACGCCAGCGGACTTCCTTATTACCTCCAAAATTCAAATAAATTGAAATTGATGGTTGGGAATAGTCGTCATAAACGACCATTCTATGTGGAGAATTTAACAGCTTCTGTTTTTGAAGTCCTAGATGAAGGTAAAGCGTAATCTTTTTAAAGAAATCACAAAATCCCTGAGTTTTTAAACTCAGGGATTCTTTTTATTTAGAAGAACTGCTACTGGTCTCTGTTGAGGAAGAACTATCATCTTCTGGGTGCAATTCTTTATAAGTTGGTGCCTTGAAGAGATCAACGGTAGACTGGTTGCCACGTTGGTTATAAAGGCTGGTTGATTTGTCACCTTTTTCCTTTTCAATCTTCTTCAATGCCTTGAAGGAATTGGTGTAGGAATAATCTTCTGGATTGACTTTTCCAAGATCATTGCCTTTGAAGAAGCGAAGGAGATCACCGGTCTGGATGCTATCGCTAATCTTCAATTGCAGGTTAGCAGCTTCCCTAATCTTATCCAGTTCTTCCTTGGTTTTTTCGTCTGGGTTGGTGATTTCCTCACCTGTTTTGGTGTAATAGGTCCGGCCACTATAGCTCGTATACTCTGGAGTTACAAAGTAGTTAGCGGAGCGGAAGGCGACGATTTGATCATGTTCTGGAGAGAGCATATCTTGACCAACTTGGAGGAATTTATTGGATTCAATGCCTAGCAAATGTTCCAAGGTTGGGAGCATATCAATTTCGCCACCATAGGTATCAATGATGCCACCCTTATCCATACCTGGAATAACTACCATATAAGGTACGCGTTGCAACATGGCATTGTCATAACTTGACCACGTTTCAGAGTTCTTACCAAGTAGAGGAGCAAGAGCTGGGTTGCGGGAGTTTGAAATTCCGTAGTGGTCCCCATAGAGAACGATGATGGAATTTTTGTAAAGACCAGATTCTTTCAGGTAATCAAAGAAGGCCTTGATCGAAGAATCTAGGTAGTTAGCGGTCGCAAAGTAGCCATTGATGGTTTCGTCCTGAGTCTTAGCTAGAGGAAAGCCAAGATCATCTCCTGACAGGCTGGTCGTATAAGGATAGTGGTTGGAAACCGTAATGAACTTCGTATAGAAAGGCTGTTGCAATCTTTCTAGGTATTTGATGGAATCCTTGAGCATGTATTTGTCATTAAGACCATACTGGAAGGAATTGCTGCTATTTTGTTTGGTGAAGTAGCTGGCATCAAAGAAGTAATTGTAGCCCCATTGTTTATAGGCGGTATTTCGATTCCAGAAACTTCCAGCATTCCCATGGAAAACAGCGCTCGAGTTGTAACCATTTTTTGAAAGAATAAATGGTGCAGCCTGTTGGGTATTGGTTCCACCATAGTTCACCATAAAGGAGCCTTGGTTGAGTCCGAAGAGGCCTGTTTCAATCATGGTCTCAGCATCAGACGTTTTCCCTGCCTTGACTTGGTTAAAAACATTTGAAAAGGCAAAGGTTTCTTTCGAGTGGTAAAGTGAGTTTAAGAAAGGTGTCACTTCATATTCTTTATCGTCTACTTTCAACTTGTAATCGATCAAGAATTGTTGGAAACTTTCCAAGTGAATGTAGATAACATTACGGCCTTTGGCCATTCCAAAGTACTCAGGATTAGGCTTGGCATAATGCTGTTGGATATATTCTTCCACCGGTTTTAAATCTGCTTCGGAGGCTTTGGAACGTTCTTTGTTGGCAGCATAGGTCTGATTAGCGCTATAACCCAGAAAGGCTGGTAAGCCTAGGGCACGAACGACATAGTAGTTTGAGAACCCACGAGTCAAGAGCTCAGGTCGGTCAATTTCTGCGAGGAAAAGGTTGGCCGAAAAGAGCATAGCCGATAAAGAGGTAACCGCAAAACTAGCTCGTTTATTGAAGGGACGATTGTCCATTCGAATCCATTTCTTAAAGAAGAAGAAAGCTAGAATAGGGAAATCTAGAATGTAGATCACATCCCAAGGGCGGAACAATTCTAAAGCAGCAGCTCCGAGACCGGCAGAAACCTTGCTGGAAGCCAACATGGTATTGACCGTTACGAAGTCTGTAAACTCTCGATAATAGATGGAGTTGGAAATCAACCAAATAAATAAGAGAAGGTAGATCCCAAAGGCCAAACTATAAAAGAGCTTGGTTCGTTTGATATAGAGTGCTAGACCGATGAAGAGCAGACTGATCGGCAATGGGTTGATCACTGCTAGAAAAATTTGATAGGGTCCTTGAATGTCTAAATTAAAATCAACTGAATAGGCCCACATGGTTTTGAACCAGTAGAGCAACAGAAGGGTCAAGACAAATCCTAGTCTGGTACTCATGAAATTGAGTATCGAATTCGTAATTTTTTTCACAAAATGTTACTTCCTTGTCTTATTTCCTAAAAATTTTCATATACAAGTATACCACATTTTTATGGAGAAAGAAAAAAATGACTGTAAAGGAGAGGAAAGAAATAGGAAAGATCCGGCATTTTATATCATTTGAAGCTAAATGATGAGAGCTAGGATAAAATGGTAAAAAAAGTTCCAGTAAATAAACCCTCTCTTTGTGAAAACTGCAGACTTTTGCTATAATAGAGGGTATGAAAAAACTCACAGTCAGTCGGCAAGTAGCTCGAAAATTAAAACAAGGACAATCCCTTCTTGAAAAGCAAGATTTTGAGTCACTTCCTGCTTTGGATCAAGCGATTCAATTGCTTTCAGGAGATGGACAATCCCTAGGAGTCGGATACTTATCTGAACAAAATAAAGGGATTGGATGGTTTGTTTCACAAGAGTTGGTCGCTTTTGATCAAGACTTTTTTAAAAAGCTTTTCATCAAAGCCAAGCAATACCGTCGTTCTTATTATGCGGATGAAACGACGACGGCCTTTCGTCTCTTTAACCAAGAGGGAGATGGTTTTGGTGGTTTCACGGTTGACTTGTATGGTGAGTTTGTTGTTTTTTCTTGGTACAATCCTTTCGTATTTCAGATCAAGGGAACCATTCTAGCGGCCTTTCAAGAAGCTTTTCCAGAAGTCCGAGGGGGCTATGAAAAGATTCGCTTTAAAGGCTTGGACTATGAATCAGCTCATGTCTATGGAGAAGAAGCTCCGCAAGAATTTTTGATTCTTGAAAATGGGGTCTCTTACCAAGTCTTTCTCAATGATGGCTTGATGACGGGGATCTTTTTGGACCAGCATGAAGTCCGAGGAAGTTTAGTTGAGGGGCTCGCTGCTGGTAAGTCCTTGCTTAATATGTTCTCCTATACGGCGGCCTTCTCTGTGGCTGCGGCAATGGGTGGAGCAGTTGAGACAACATCGGTCGATCTGGCTAAGAGAAGTAGAGAATTATCAGAAGCGCATTTTGTGGCAAATGGCTTGGCGTTGGATGCTCATCGTTTTGTCGTGATGGATGTCTTTGACTATTACAAATATGCCAAACGCCATGACCTAAGCTATGATGTGATCGTGGTTGATCCGCCTAGCTTTGCGCGGAATAAAAAACGGACCTTTTCAGTCGCTAAAGATTATCATCGATTGGTCAGCGAGGCTCTTGAGATTTTAAATCCAGGTGGGACCTTGATTCTCAGTACCAATGCAGCAAATGTGACCAAAGATAAATTTAAAAAACAAATCGAAAAGGGATTTCAAGGACGTAAGCATCGCTATGTAGCGGAATACGGACTTCCGGGAGATTTTCGATGGAACAAGAAAGAAGAAAGTAGTAATTACTTAAAAGTATTTACGATTAGGGTGGATGTATGAAGTTAGTTGTTTCGATTATGCCTCGCTCCTTAGAAGAGGCGCAACAACTAGATAGTTCGCGTTACGAGGATGCAGATGTTATTGAGTGGCGTGCAGACTTTTTAGAAAAAAGCGAGATCTTAACCGTCGCTCCTGCAGTTTTTGAGAAATTTGCTGGACGCGAGATTTTATTCACCTTGCGGACTCGAGCTGAAGGTGGAGAGATGGAGCTGACTAATGAAGAATATGTTGGGATTCTAAAAGATATTCAATCCATCTATCATCCGGATTATATCGATTTCGAGTATTATAGTCACCGTGAAGTCTTTGAAGAGATGTTGGAATTTTCAAATCTTGTTCTTAGCTACCACAATTTCCAAGAAACTCCGGAAAATATGATGGAGATCTTATCGGAATTGACCAGCTTTTCTCCAAAATTAGTCAAGGTATCCGTTATGGCCCACAATGAACAAGATGTTCTTGACTTGATGAATTATACGCGTGGTTTCAAGACACTGAACCCTGAGCAAGAATATGTAACGATTTCCATGGGCAAGGTCGGGAAGATTTCGCGCTTGACAGCTGATTTGACAGGCTCTTCTTGGTCTTATGCTAGAGTCGGAGATGAAAGTGCTCCAGGTCAAATTCCTCTTGAAAATATGAGAAGAATTCGGGAGTTATTAAATGAAGATTGACGGATATACTCGGATGGCAGCGGTCATTGCCCATCCCATTCGTCATAGTATTTCTCCTTTCATCCATAATCTAGCTTATGAATTAACAGCGACCAATGCTGCTTATCTAGCTTGGGATATTGCTGAAGAAGACTTAGAAAGCACCATCAGCCAAATTCGTAAGTTAGATATGATTGGGGCCAATATCTCCATGCCCTATAAGCAGAAGGTCTTTCCTTATCTAGATGAAGTGGATGAGATGGCCCGAAAGATCGGTTCTGTCAATACCATTGTTCACCGTGATGGCAAGCTTAAAGGCTATAATACGGATGGAATTGGTTTCTTTCGTAGTTTACCTCCTGCTTTCTCTATTAAGGGAAAAACAATGGTTCTCTTAGGTGCAGGTGGTGCAGCTTTAGCGATTATTGCACAGGCGATTCATCTAGGTGTGAAACGTATCCTTGTCTTTGTGAGAGAGGAAAGATTGGTTCATTATCGTTCAATAGTTCAGTTGGTTGAAGAAGGCTTTGATTTCTTGATAGAATTGTATGCGATTGAGAAAGATGAAGATGTTCAAAACTCTTTTAATCAAGCTGATCTCATCTTAAATGCCACTGGTGTTGGAATGGATGGTCAGTCTCTTCCAATAGCGAGTCAATTGACCTTTCCCCCACATGCCTTAATCGTAGAGATGGCCTACTATCCGGCAGTGACCCCCTTTCTGCAATTAGCAGTGAATCAAGGAAACCAGAGGGTAAATGGGCTGGGAATGCTCTTTTATCAAGCTGAAGCAGCATTTGAATTAATGACTGGGAAAGTATTTCCTACAGAGTCTGTATGGAAAGCTTTGACAACAGAATATCGCCAATTTGTATGTGACTAAGAGAGGGGTTTACCTTTCCCTATTGAAAAGCTTTATGAGATTAGAACAGGAACTGATTTTTTAAAAAACAGTCTTGCTCTAGTCTCTTTTTCATTTTGTTTGAGACATGTACCTTATTTCATGATAAGATAGAATCAAAGAAAAACGTGAAGGAGATTCCTATGAACGTATCGGTACCTATTCCAGGACATTCCTATGATATTGTGATTGAAAGAGGTGGTCTCAACCAAGTTGGCGACTGGTTGCGTACTCTTTGGGGCGATAAAAAAGTCGCCATTATTTCCGATAACCGCGTGGCTAAGCTATATGCCTCTATCGTAGAGAAGAGCCTTGAGAAAGCTGGTTTTCAAGTGGTGCGCTTTGAGTTTCTTGAAGGAGAAGCCAGTAAGAATCTAACCACTGTTTCAAAAGTTTATGACTTTCTAGCTACTCAAGGCATGACCCGCAGTGATGGAATCGTCGCTCTTGGGGGCGGCGTTGTTGGTGATTTGGCTGGTTTTGCTGCCTCGACCTATATGCGGGGAATTTCCTTTGTTCAGATCCCGACTAGCTTGACCGCGCAGGTTGATTCCTCTATCGGTGGTAAGACTGGAGTCAACACAGCCTATGCCAAAAACATGGTAGGAACCTTTGCCCAACCGGATGGAGTGTTCATTGATCCTGAAGTGTTGAGCACTTTGGGACACCGTGAATTGATCGAGGGGATGGGTGAAGTCATCAAGTATGGTCTCATCCAAGATACGGAACTTTGGGAAGAATTGGAAGACATGGATGGTTCTATCGAGAGTATTCTAGAGCATGCAGAGAGCATTATTTCTCATTCTTGCCTGGTGAAGCGTGACCATGTGGTGGCAGACGAGCTGGACAATGGCATTCGCCTCTATCTCAATTTTGGTCATACCATTGGCCATGCCATTGAAGCAACAGCTGGTTATGGGCAGGTTATGCATGGAGAAGCCGTCAGTATGGGCATGGTGCAGCTCTCCCGAGTTGCAGAAGAAAAAGGCTTGATGCCAAAGGGAATCACTCAAAAAATCGAAGAAATGTGCCGAAAATTTGGCCTTCCGGTGGCCTATGAGCAATGGGATCAAGAAGCCCTTTATCAAGCTTTGACCCATGACAAAAAAGCCCGTGGGACCAGCTTGAAATTGGTGATTGTTCCAGAGTTGGGGAAAGCAGCGATTCATCAAATCCCTCTTCAAGAAATGAAGGACTTTTTAGAAAGAAAGGAATAAGGTCGTATGAGATATTTAACAGCAGGAGAGTCCCATGGACCTCGACTAACAGCCATCATCGAGGGGGTTCCGGCAGGCCTTCCTTTATCTGAAGAGGATATTAATAAAGAGCTCAAACGTCGACAAGGTGGCTATGGTCGTGGTGCTCGGATGAAAATCGAGAGTGACCGTGTTGAGATCACATCAGGTGTTCGTCATGGCTTGACCATGGGAGGTCCGATTACTCTGAATGTGACCAATCTGGATCACCTAAAATGGCTGGAGATCATGAATGTAGCACCGGTCGAAGAGAAAAAGAAAAATCTGCGTAAGATCACCAAGCCACGTCCTGGTCATGCCGATCTAGTCGGAGGGATCAAATACCGTTTTGACGATCTTCGTAATTCGCTCGAACGTTCTTCTGCCCGTGAGACGACCATGCGTGTAGCCGTTGGTGCAGTTGCTAAACGGATTTTAGAAGAGATCGGCGTTGAAGTAGCCAGCCACATTGTTAATTTTGGGGGAATCGAGATTGCAATTCCTGAGAATCTAACCGTTTCAGAAATCAAGGAAAAGGCAGGTCAGTCGGAAGTTTCGATCGTGGTGCCAGAACAAGAAGAAGCCGTTAAGGCTTACATTGACCAAGTGAAAAAAGATGGCGATACCATCGGGGGAATTGTGGAAACCTTGGTTGGGGGTGTGCCTGTTGGACTAGGATCCTATGTGCAATGGGACAAGAAATTGGACGCTAAAATCGCTCAAGGAGTGGTCTCTATCAATGCCTTTAAGGGAGTTGAGTTTGGTCTTGGGTTCGACGCAGGTCGCCTAAAAGGTAGTCAAGTCATGGATGAAATCATCTGGTCTCAGGACACTGGCTATACGCGTCGCACCAATAATCTTGGTGGTTTTGAAGGGGGCATGACCAATGGTGAGCCCATTCTGGTTCGTGGTGTCATGAAACCTATTCCGACCCTCTACAAACCTTTGATGAGTGTGGATATTGAAACTCATGAGCCTTATAAGGCAACAGTTGAGCGCAGCGACCCAACGGCTCTACCAGCTGCAGGAGTGGTAATGGAAGCAGTGGTCGCAACAGTCCTTGCTACAGAAGTGCTTGAAAAATTCTCATCCGATAACTTGGAAGAATTGAAAGAAGCCGTTGCTAAGCACCGGGAATTTACGAAGAATTTTTAAGAGAAAGAGTTTTCCTTTGGAGAAGAAAGTTGTATATATTGCAGGCTTGGGCTTGATTGGTGCATCCCTCGCGCTAGGCATTAAGAGAGCCCACCCAAACGTGACTGTTCTTGGGTACAATCGTAGTGAAGCCTCTCGAACCATCGCCCTTGAAAGAGGAATGGTGGATCAGGTGACGGATGATTTCGCAGCCTTTGCCCCCTTAGCAGATATCATTATTTTGGCCCTTCCCATCAAGCAAACCAAGTCTTACTTAGAAACCTTAGCTAGCTTGCATTTGAAAGACCGGGTACTGGTGACAGATGCAGGCTCTACCAAGGCAGAAATTGTCGCACAAGCTGAAAAAGTGTTTACAGATAAGGATGTACGCTTTGTGGGAGGACACCCCATGGCTGGTAGTCATAAGACAGGTGCTGCAGCAGCAGATGCAACCTTATTTGAAAATGCCTATTATATTTTTACCCCTTCCAGCTTGACGACAGGGGGTGCCATGGAAGAGTTGAAAGAGCTTCTGAGTGGATTGGGATCCCGCTTTATCGAAATCGATGCCGAGGAACACGATCGAGTGACTTCCCAGATCAGCCATTTCCCTCATATTTTAGCCTCGACTCTGGTCGAGCAGGCCGTAGCTTATGGGGAAGAGCATGAAATGACCCGTCGTTTTGCGGCTGGTGGCTTTCGGGATATGACACGGATTGCGGAAAGTGAGCCAGGCATGTGGACCTCTATCCTCTTGTCCAACCCTCAAGCGATATTAGAGCGGATTGCAGATTTCAAAGAGCGTTTGGATCAGGTGGCTGAGACCATTCAAGCAGATAACGAAGAGGCCATTTGGTCCTTTTTCCAAGAAGGTCGCAAGCACCGAAAAGAAATGCAAATCCATCAGCGTGCTGGACGCGATAGTGCCTATGATCTCTTTATCGATGTCCCTGATAAGGAAGGTGTGATCCTCGAAATCTTACAACTCCTACAAGGGATTTCCTTGGTCAATATTCACATTAATGAAGAGAATCGTGAAGATATCCACGGGATTTTGCAACTGACCTTTAAAAATGCAGAGGATCAGGAACAGGCCCAAGAATTGATCAGCCAGGCGATGTCTTATACTGTCCTTGCTCGCTAGGTCTAAAGAAGGATTTGCGTCAAAATGCCTGCTTCATTTTAGGAATATTGAAGGAAAAGCAGTATAATAGAAGTATCTTATCAGTAAAGGAGCCTAGAAAATGGCAAATATTTATGATGTAGCAAACGAACTCTCTCGAACCCTGCGAGACCTTCCTGAATATAAGGCTGTCGTAGAAAGCAAGCAAGCGATCGAAGCAAATCCAGAAGCGAAAACGCTGTTTGACGAATACGTCGCTTTCCAAAATCAACTGCAAGGCTTGATGCAATCCGGTCAACTTCCAACAGAAGCTGTGCAACAAGAAATGAAGGACTACATGGAAAAAATCCAAGCAAGTCCGATTGTGAATGAATTTTTCACCAAACAACAACAATTGTCTATTTATCTTGCAGATCTTGAAAAGATCATCTTTGAGCCGATTCAAGATTTATACAAATAAGAACCACTACCAGAGTTGTCATTTCGACTCTGGTATTTTCGTTCGCCACTAGAGGAAAACAAGCTCAAAAAATGCTTGGAAACATTCGTTTTTTGTTCCAAATTTTTGATCAAAAATTGAATTCATGTCCTATTTATGATAGAATATGTGGAAAAGCACTCTGGAGAAGGCAATGAAATTAAGAACCAATAGCAAGGGTCTAAAGGGAACCATTCGTGTCCCTGGTGACAAATCCATCAGTCACCGATCGATTATTTTTGGAAGTCTTGCAAAGGGCGAAACCAAGGTCTATAATATCTTGCGAGGCGAAGATGTGCTTTCTACCATCCAGGTGTTTCGAGATTTAGGAGTCTCTATCCAGGATGATGGGGATGTGATTCGGATTCAAGGGGTAGGCTTTCAGGGTCTTCAAGCTCCGACCGATCCCCTTGATATGGGCAATTCAGGAACGTCTATTCGTTTGATTTCAGGTGTCTTAGCAGGTCAGGATTTTGCAGTGACCATGGTCGGAGACGACAGTCTTTCCAAACGGCCCATGGATCGTGTGGCGATCCCACTGCGTCAGATGGGGGTAGAGATTTCTGGTCAGGGAGATCGCGATTGCCCGCCTTTGCATGAAAAAGGGACGCACCAGCTTAAAGCCATTCATTACCGTTTGCCAGTGGCATCGGCTCAAGTCAAGTCTGCTCTCATTTTTGCCGCTCTACAAGCTGAAGGTGAATCGACGATTATCGAAAAGGAAAAGACGCGTGACCATACGGAGGATATGATTCGCCAATTTGGTGGAGAGATCCAGGTGAATGGAAAAACCATCCGCATCCAAGGTGGACAAGAGTTTCAAGGTCAAGAAGTCATCGTTCCTGGAGATATTTCCAGTGCAGCCTTTTGGTTAGTGGCAGGCCTCATGCTGCCAGATAGTGTGATCAAGATTGAAAATGTTGGCATCAACCAAACGCGGACAGGGATTCTCGATGTGATTCAAGAAATGGGGGGAGATCTCACCATGGAGGATCGCGATGAAAAAGCGGTCTCTGCGAGTCTCACTGTCAAGACTTCGTCCTTAAAAGGGATTCGAATTGATGGGGAGTTGATTCCACGCTTGATTGATGAATTGCCGATTATTGCTTTACTAGCGACACAAGCAAATGGTCAGACCGTGATTGCGGATGCTGAAGAGCTCCGTGTGAAAGAAACGGACCGTATCCAGGTCGTAGCAGATAGCCTCAATGCTATGGGAGCCACTGTCGTGCCAACGGAAGACGGCATGATCATCACTGGACCGACTCCTCTACATGGAGCAGAATTGGAGACCTTTGGAGATCATCGGATTGGGATGATGGTTGCCATTGCTGCCTTATTGGTGAGTGATGGAAATGTGGTGTTGGATCGTGCAGAGGCCATCAACACCAGTTACCCTAGTTATTTTGAAGATTTGGAGACCTTACTGCATGGCTAAAATTTTACTTGGTTTTATGGGAACAGGTAAAACGACCGTTGGTCGCATTCTTGATCCAAAGTTCCATGATATGGATGAATTAATTGTTGAAGAGATCGGTATGTCGATCAATGACTATTTCGCAGTGGAAGGAGAAGCTGCCTTTCGTCATCGCGAGGCTGAAATGCTAGAGCGTTTGTTGAAAAACGAAGCGGCCATCATCTCCCCTGGAGGCGGGATTGTGGTCAATCCTCATAACCGTGCGCTCTTGGAAAAAAATCCTCACAACATTTATTTGCGGGTAGATTTTGAAACCTTGTACAGCCGCATTCAAAATGACAAAGCCATGCAACGCCCCCTCTTTTTAAACCACACAAAAGAAGAATTCAAGAAGATTTTTGATGGTCGTTTGCCTTTGTATGAGGATATTGCAACCCATATTGTGGATGTTGAGGACAAAACACCTGAAGAAATTGCGGAGATCATTCGATGCTTGTAGGCTTTCTTGGTCCCAAGGGATCTTTTACCCATGATGTGGCCACTCATAGCTTTCCGACTTCTGAACGCATCGCCTATCGGACGATCACAGATGTCATTAAGGCTTATGAGAATCAAGAGATCGATTTTGCAGTCGTCCCAGTTGAAAACTCGATTGAAGGCAGTGTTCATGAGACCCTTGATTACCTCTTTCACCAAGGAACCATCCAGGCCGTTGCAGAAGTGGTCTATCCCATTAAACAACAGCTCTTGGTAGTTAAAAAAGATCGGCCTATTCGAACGGTCTATTCGCATCCACAGGCCTTGGCCCAAGGGAAGGCTTTTCTAAGAGCCCATTATCCGGATGTGGCCATGGAAATGACGGCTTCAACAGCCTATGCAGCCCGCTATGTAGCAGAGCATCCAGACATGGAAATTGCAGCGATTGCCCCTCTGGCAGCGGCCAGTGAGTACGGCTTGGAAGTCCAGGCCAAAGACATCCAAGAAATCGAGGACAATTATACACGTTTTTGGATTTTAGGGACCAAAGAGCCCGCAATTTCAGAAACTTTAAGACCGGCCCTTCAAAAAGTTAGCTTGGCCTTGACCTTGCCAAGTAACCTGGCAGGAGCCCTCTATAAAGGTTTGTCTACCTTTGCTTGGCGGGGGATCAATTTAACCAAGATTGAAAGTCGACCCCTAAAAACAGCTTTAGGAGAATACTTTTTCATTATTGACCTCCTAAATGAAGCGCCTGATCTTTTACAATTTGCCTATCAAGAATTAGACAGTTTGGGCATTCAGACAAAAGTCTTGGGTCAGTATCAGGTCTATACCTTAAAAGATAACGGAATGGAGAAAAGATGAGTAACGAATCCAACTTTCTATCTCACCACGAGCGAAAGCGATTAGAGTACTTATACTCAAATTTTCATTATTTGAATGAACGAGAACAACTAGAATACAATTACCTGCTCAAGAAGAGCCAAGGAGCTTATGAGGAAGCAGAAGCCCTTCAACCTGAGGTAGACGCTACAGAAGAAGTGCAAGGTGAGATTGCTGAACCAATTGGGGATCTCCCTGTTTACCAATCACGTAGCAAAAAGTCTAAGAAGAAAGCAGTTGCTGCGACGAGCGATATACCTAAGAAACCACGGAAAAAGATCCGCGTCAAACGGATTCTCAAGTGGCTTGCTCTCTTTTTCTTGCTCATTATTGGTGGCATGGTCTTCATGTTTGTGAAAGGCCTGAACAGCAAGCCGACAGGTCCAGATGCTAAACCAGCTGTCGTCGAGAAATTTAACGGCAAGAAGTCAAGAGATGGGGTCAATATCCTGATCTTGGGGACAGATGGTCGGATCGGTGAGAAGTCAGATGAGACCCGGACAGACTCCATCATGGTGGTCAATGTCAATAACAAAGAAGGTAAGATCAAGATGGTCAGCTTCATGCGGGATACACTGGTCCATATCGATGGAGTGAGCCAGCAAAATATTCCTGAATATGATGGCTACTACGACCAGAAGCTCAATACAGCCTTCACCATCGGGGAGCAAAATAACAACCAAGGGGCTGAATTGGTGCGTCAGATGCTCAAAGATAACTTTGACATTGACATCCAATATTACGCCATGGTCGATTTCAAGACCTTTGCGACAGCAATCGATACCCTCTTCCCAAATGGGGTCGAGATGAATGCGCAGTTTTCAACGGTTGATGGCGAAAAAGTCAGTGAAGTAGAAGTGCCAGATGATTTGAACATGAAAGACGGTGTTGTTCCGCAGCAAACCATCAAGGTTGGAAAACAACGGATGGATGGCCGGACCCTTCTCAATTACTCGCGTTTCCGTAAGGACGATGAAGGAGACTTTGGTCGGACCCGTCGCCAACAAGAGGTCATGTCCGCTATCATGCATCAGATCAAGGATCCAACCAAACTCTTTACGGGATCTGAAGCCCTTGGGAAAGTCTTTGCCATGACGTCTACCAATGTTCCTTTCTCTTTCTTATTGACCAATGGACTTGGACTAGTCGGAAGTGCTGGAAAAGGAATTGAACGAGTGACCATCCCAGAAAATGGGGATTGGGTCGATGCCTACGATATGTACGGTGGCCAAGGATTGCTCGTCGATTTTGATGCTTATAAAAAGAAATTGTACCAAATGGGACTGAGATGATATAATAAGGGGATAGGAGTTTTGGACTCCACCCCTTTTAATTTGTAGAAAGATAGAAAACGATGTTAAAGAAAAATGAAATTGTAACCGTTGAGATTGTCGATTTGACACACGAAGGAGCAGGAGTGGCTAAGGTCGATGGCCTGGTCTTTTTTGTGGAGAATGCCCTTCCAGGAGAAGTCATCCGCATGCGTGTGCTCAAGGTCAATAAGAAGATCGGCTACGGAAAAGTAGAGGACTACCTAGAAAAATCCCCTCACCGCAATGAAGAGCTTGACCTGGCTTACTTGCGAAGCGGCATTGCCGACTTGGGCCACCTAGCTTATCCGGAACAGCTTAAATTCAAGGCCAAGCAGGTCAAGGATAGTCTCTACAAGATGGCAGGAATCTCTGATATCGAAGTGCCCCTGACTTTGGGGATGGATCATCCCGTCCAGTATCGCAACAAGGCCCAGGTCCCTGTCCGTCGTGTCAATGGTCAGGTGGAGACAGGTTTCTTTCGCAAGAACTCTCATGATTTGATGCCGATTGAAGACTTCTATATCCAAGATCCAGTTATTGACCAAGTGGTCTTGGCTCTTCGAGATTTGATTCGTCGGTTTGACCTCAAGCCTTATGATGAAAAGGAACAGTCTGGCTTGATTCGCAATCTAGTGGTCCGCCGAGGTCACCATTCAGGAGAAATTATGGTCATTTTGGTCACTACTCGTCCTAAAGTTTTCCGTGTGGACCAGTTGATCGAGCAGTTGATCAAGCAATTCCCAGCCATCAAATCCGTTATGCAAAATATCAATGACCAGAATACCAATGCCATTTTTGGAAAAGAATGGCGTACGCTTTATGGTCAAGACTATATTACAGATCAAATGTTAGGCAATAGCTTCCAAATCTCTGGCCAAGCCTTTTACCAGGTCAATACCGAAATGGCAGAAAAGCTCTATCAGACAGCTATTGACTTTGCAGACTTGAGAGCAGAGGATATAGTGATTGACGCCTACTCCGGAATTGGGACCATTGGCTTGTCAGTTGCCAAGCATGTCAAAGAAGTCTATGGAGTTGAGGTCATTTCAGAAGCCGTGGAGAATAGCATTAAGAATGCAGAATTGAACGGTATCACCAATGCCCACTATGTCTGCGATACAGCTGAAAATGCCATGAAAAATTGGCTCAAGGAAGGCATCCAACCAACTGCTATCCTAGTCGACCCACCACGCAAGGGCTTAACCGAAAGCTTTATCAAAGCAAGCGCCCAAACAGGTGCTGACCGCATCGCCTATATCTCCTGTAACGTCGCCACCATGGCGCGTGATATCAAACTCTATCAAGAGTTGGGATACGAATTGAAGAAAGTCCAGCCGGTGGATCTTTTTCCGCAGACGCATCATGTCGAGTGTGTGAGCTTGTTGGTGAAACGCAGTTAATCCTCAAAAGGTTCCCCGAACCTTTTGAGTCCCACAAACGCATCATGTTGATGCGGTATCACTGCTTGTACGAGCTGAGTCATCAGCGAAGTAGAAGTAGATGTTCAGCCCATGGGATAACTGTCGTAGAGTAAGGAGTATACGACGAAACGATACGGTAAGTCCGAACAGCTGAATGTGTAAGCTTGTTTGTGAAATGTGGATAATCGTTCAAAAATCAGAAGGACTAGAGATGTATATGTTGGAATTGTATCAAAATCCTTCTTATAAAGATCTAGTCGCATTTGGGTCCTTAAAAGAAGGAAAAGACTTTGTATCTAAAATAACTGGATATACTCTAGAAAATGAAAATGATTTTGTTCAAGGTAATAAAGTAGAAATAACGAACATTTAGATGAAAGGTTTAGAGTAAACATGAGTCTCTTATTTGAAGAATTTAAAACTATTTGTTTCCATTTAAATCGAGTCGGAATTACACCGACACTGATGGGGTCTTTGGGATTGGAGTATAGAACGAAAGAAAATTGGGAGCCGTCTGACATTGACATTCATGTGCCTGGTGACCCTAGAGGTTGGGAAGCACCTGATCATCTCAGAATTTATGACTGGGACAAGATAATGAAAGTGATGAAAGACTTAGGCTACGTCTTAATAGATATTCATGAGCATGAATTCAAAAAGGATCGAGAGAGCGTTGAATTTGGAAGTATCGATTCCTTACCTGATTTTGCAGGAGTTTCGGAATCGGATATAGAACTTATTCACATTGAAGGCATCACTTTTCGTCTTCCAAGTCTGGAGCAGTATCTAAGTATTTACAAAGCTTCTTCTCAAGACTCATATCGAAATGATCACAATAACAATAAGGATTTTAAAAAGATCGAGTGGCTGGAAAGACATTTGTAAATTATCATATAAAAAGTAGTAAGTTGTAAGACTGGCTGCTATGTTATTTTTATTATCATTTTTATTGCTTATTTAATTTATACAATATTGGCGAGTAATAGAATTAGTAAGGAAACAACATTTTAAAATTTAGATCAGGATATCCATTATTGAATGTAACGATTTGCTAATTAGATGATCTATGTTAGAGAATTATCTATTATAATTTAAAGTGGAGTGATGAATGTCGTTTCTTTTGGAACTGGTGAAAATCTTTCCGTTCCACAGTATCATTTTAAAATGATTTTCATTGTCTTTTGTTTATTAGTATAAAAGCAGAATATTACCACATGTTGAGGCAGTATCACTTCTTGTACGATCTGAGGCTTCAGCGAAATAGAAGTAGATGATCTGCCCATGGGACAAGGTGAGACCGAAGGTCGAGAAGGTGCCCTGGGGTATAGGACTCGTAGAATGAGGAGGGAAACCGACGAAATGATACGGTAAGTCCGAACCGCCGAGTGTGTGACTCTACTCTTCCGATCTGAGACAGCGAAAAGTAGAAGGGTATGGTATTGGTATCAATCAATGAGTAACAAAGTAACAGCTTGATTCGAAACATTTGCTTGTAATTTGCGGAGGAACATCAATATGGATGGAATAACAAAAGATTCTATAAAAACGGCTGAACTAATGAAACAATTATGGCCCCAATTGACAGATAAAGAAGCTATTGATGAAGTAAAAAAATATACGAATGGCAAAAATACTGCAATCTTTACTGAAGTTGAAGGTGACACAATTGTAGGGTTAGCACTATGTTCACTCAGATTTGATTATGTTGAAGGTTGTAAATATAGTCCTGTTGGATTCTTAGAAGGGATTATTGTCGACGAGGAATATCGTTTAAAGGATATTGCTAAAAATCTCTGTACAAAATGTGAGGAATGGGCGAAAAATAAAGGATGTAAGGAATTTGCAAGTGATTGTACTTTAACGAATACGGATTCTATAAGATTTCATCTCAATATTGGATTCCAGGAGGCAAATAGAATTATTCACTTTAAGAAGAAATTATAATTTCAGAACGTGGTCAAAATTTATATATCTTTAGGAAGTGTAAAAGAATGGACGGACTACGAATTACTTTTCATTAGTTAAGAATATAGTAATGTTGTAAAGTTAATCGAGGAGTTATTGATGGATTTTAGTGGTAAGATAGCCATAAATAAAGGGTGGTCAGATGATAAAAAATATTGTGTGACAGATCAAAAACAGCAAAAATATTTCTTGCGTGTTTCTGATAAGGAGAAGTTAGATTCTAAAAAATTTGAATTTGATATGATGGAGAAAGTAGCTTCTCTTGGAGTTCCGATGTGTAAACCAATTAGCATTGAACTCTGCGATGACAAAGTACATTCTTTTCACGAATGGATAGACGGGAAAGATGCAAGAGAAACCATTTTAACTGTTTCAAAAGAACAACAATACATTTACGGAGTAGAAGCAGGAAGAATCCTTCAAAAAATTCATTCACTCCCTGTCACAGAAGTTCGTGAAGATTGGGAGGTCTTTTATAATCGAAAAATTGATGACAAAATCAAAAAATACAAAGAATGTCCCGTTCAATACGAAAATGGTCAGATTTTTATTGATTATTTAAATGCAAATCGAGAATTGTTAAAAGATAGACCTCAGGTTTTCCAACATGGAGATTATCATATCGGGAATTTCATGATTGGTGAAGATCGTAAAATCTATGTCATTGACTTTGATCGATTTGATCTTGGAGATCCTTGGGAGGAATTCAATCGTATTGTATGGTCTGCTCAAGTTTCTCCCTCTTTTGCGTCTGGTATGATAGATGGATATTTTGATGGTAAGGTTCCAGATTTATTTTGGAAGCTTCTCGCTATCTATATTCTAAATAACATAGTTGGTGCTCTGTCATGGGCTGTACCTTACGGAGCTGAAGAAATATCAGTAATGAAACATCAAGCTAAGGAAATTTTAGAATGGTATGATGATATGAAGCAAATCATTCCTAGTTGGTATTTGATTGAGAAAAAGGCTTAATAATAAAAGAGTTTAAATATCAATTTGAAAAAATGTCAAGATTATTTGCTCATATTATAACGAATTCAATTCTTTATTAATACCTATCGAGAATTATCTTGAAACTTGGAATGTTGTTTTGGGGTCAAGTTACATGAAAGAATATATTTTAAATTTAGAAAAAGAATTCTCTTTAATAGAAAATGGATTTAAAGAAGAAGAGAAAAGAGCTCTTGCTGATTATCTATCAAACGATAATGTGTATACCAAAGAATTAGCATTTTTAGCTTTTAAATCCAATGTATATCAAGTTAGAATGTACAGTGTATTTCTCTTTGGCCATTTGTCATCGTATGAAGAAATTTTGATCTTTATGAGGGATGAGGTTTCAAAGGATGACAATTGGAGAGTTCAAGAAGTATTAGCAAAAGCATTTGATGAATTTTGTAAGCAAACAGGTTATGAAAAATCTCTTCCGGTTATTGACGACTGGCTACAAAATAATAATCCAAATGTCAGAAGAGCTGTTACAGAAGGTTTGAGAATATGGACGAGTAGACCATATTTCAAGGATAATCCAGATGAAGCTATTAAACGAATCGCAACATTAAAAGAAGATTCTAGTGAATATGTTAGAAAATCAGTTGGTAATGCTTTGAGGGATATTGGCAAAAAATTTCCAGAGTTGATCAAAGAAGAACTTGATAGTTGGGATGTTAAGAGTAAAGAGATTCAAAAAGTTTACAAGTTAGCAAGTAAATTTATTAAGTGACAATTATCAGCTATAAAGCTTGAAAAATGCTAACTATAAAATAGTTTCATTCTAAAGTTTAATTTTAAACAACAACTTAGTCATTTTCGTTCTATAATATAGAAGTTTACTAGCACCATACGTAGAGTGTGTGAGTTTGTTAGTGAAACGTAGCTAATCCTCAAAAGGTTCACTGAACCTTTTGAGTCCGCACATGCGAGAAGGTGCCCTGGGGTATAGCTGTCGTAGAGTAAGGAGTGTACGACGAAACGGTAGGTAAAAGCGTAAAAACCTTGTAATGAAAGGGATTGTAAAAAGCCTTGAGGTCAAGGCTTTTTTCGTGTACATAGGAAATATTAGAGAAAGAGTATAAGTTTAGTATCTTGGTTTGATAGATGGAATTGTTAGGATTCAATTTCCATTTACCCTTTTATTTTTCTATGTTATAATATTTTAGAGTAGACATAATCAGCTTTTAACTCTTCTCTTAGAGTGATAAATTCGCTCAATAGTATAATAACAAAGCCAGACTAGTCACTTTTATTCTACAATAAAGATGCTTTCCAGCACCACGTTGCATCTGTAGTTCTTCTGGTAGTAGCTTAGAAATATTTGAATGAAATATTTTTAAAGTGTTTGTATCCCAGCAAAGAGTTAAAGAGCGACTATCTAAGTTGGTAAATAACTTTAGGAGGTTTATACGTTATGCTTAGATCTTATGTAACCAAGAAGCACCTATTCTTCTATTTTATAGCGATTATGATTACTTGGCTGGAGGCTATCATTACACCAGCTTTGATTCAGTATATTGTCTCTAGTTTTACCAATCACCAGTTGCATTTGCTATGGCAGGTCTTGTTTTGGGGGATTGTTGGAAATCTGATTCTCTTGCTGGGTTTGGCGGGGAAACGTTATTACTACGCACGAGTGCTGACAGACTTCAAGTCGGGTATTAAGAAGGGGATCTTTCAGACTTTCTTATATAGCCGTCGGATAGCGGATCAAGAAGTTTTGTCAGACTTGGAAAATGATGTAAAACAGCTAGAAGATAATTATATTGAGCCGACTGTTATTATCATTTCTTCTTTGGGATTTACAACCGTCTCTATCTGTTATGCTCTTTGGACTAATTTTTATCTTGGCTTGCTCTTTATCATTTTTTATTCGATACCTGTTCTTTGTAGTGGAATTGGCTCTAAACGTTTGGATGAAATTACGAAGGAGAAGTCCTTGGCTAATCAAGCCTATGTCTCTCAAGCAACCAATATGATCGCAGGTGCTCGTTCCATACGGTATTATAGGGGACAAAGCTTGTTTTACAAACTGTTCTCTAAAGATTTGCACAAGGCTCTTAAGGAAGAAATCGCCTATGAAAAGCAGCGGACTATAAATAGTCTCTTTATCAATGGAATTGATGCTTTTTGCTCTGTTGCGCCTATTGTCATTGGTGGTTTCATGACCTATTATAACTACCTATCTGCAGCCAGCTTTGTAGGGATTTACCTCGTATCGTATAATATTGGCTATCAATTTCAGGAGTTATCTTACTTTATCAATACTAGAAAATCAGCCAAGTCTCTCTGTGATAAATATCAAAAATTGTTGGGAGTAGACTTGGATATGCCTTCTGTTCTCGAAGGTTCCGTCTTTCCTATTCAGTTAGAGAAAGTCAGTGTAGAGCGTGATGGTCAAGAAATCCTAGCTCCTTGTGACCTTACTATTGAGGAAGGTGAAAAGATTGCCATTATCGGAGAAAGTGGATCTGGAAAAACAACCTTACTGAACCTAATCTATGGTGAAATTGAACCTAGTCATGGTCGGATTCGCTACCATGGGCAAGAACTAACCTCGGATGAACTCTATCAGGCAGGAGCTTACATTCTCCAGTCTAGTCATATCTTTGATGGTTTGAGCCTAGAGGAAAATATTGCTTTGGGACAAGAACTTGATACTGTAAGGATGGACGAAATCCTGCATCAAACTGGTTTGAAAGCTCTTCAAAACAAAAACCTTAGCAACCAGACTCTGTCAGGTGGTGAGAAGCAGCGCTTAGAAATTGCCCGTGCTCTCTATCACAATCGCCAATTTATCCTAGCTGATGAGGTCAAAGCAAATCTGGACTTTAAAAATCAAGAGAAAATCAGTCACCTTCTCTTCTCCCTCCCTCAAGCACTCGTAGAAGTGATTCATCACTATAGTGAAGAGGACTTGAAGCGCTATGATAAGGTTATAAAATTGGAGAAATAGGTGGAGGTATAGATTTCAGTAAGGAGTTTAAACATGAAATTCCATGAATTTGGTGATAGGAATTTGCCTCCTATCTTACTAATACATGGCGGTGGCAGTTCTTGGTGGAATTATCTTCGTCAAGCACGGATTTTGTCAGAAGACTACCGTGTTATTCTACCCACTTTGAATGGCCACGGTGAAGAATATCAACTCGATTATATTTCTACGGAAGATTCTGCTTTGGAGATCCTAGACTATGTCAAAGCAAACTGTGGTGGGAAGTTGTTTGCGATCGGTGGTGTTTCACTTGGTGGTCAAATTGCCATGGAACTTTTGTCATTAGACAGCGAGATAGCTGAGAAGTCCATCATAGATGGAAGCCTCTGTATTCCTCAACCAAGGTTAGCTAAAATCAGCATCTTTCTAGTAGCTCTATTTGGTAAACTGATGTTCAGTAAATTCTCTTGCAAACTTCAATTAAGCATGATGAACAAACTCTATCCTAAACTGGCTTATCCAGAGGAAATAAAAGCTTATTATTTGGAGGATTTGCCAAGGACGCCTATCAAAACATTGGTGACCATTTACAAAACCTATATGGGACGTTACAAGCTGAAGGACACGATTTCTGCTAGCAAGGCCCAGGTTCTGTATATCTATGGTGAAAAAGAATTAAACTGTGTGAAAGCATCGGCGAAATTATTTCAGCAGCTACATCCAAATACGATCCTTTATGAAGCAAAGGGCTATAATCACGGTTTTTTATCAGCTTATCTGCCTCAAGAGTGGATTGATTTGGTTGAGCCGTTTTTAAAGAGTGATCCATTGGAAATCTGATATGCTGTAAGGAGGATTCTTATGTTAGGAGCAATAGTAGGAGACATTGTAGGTTCTGTTTACGAATGGGGCAATATTAAAACGAAAGATTTTCCATTATTTCGTGAGGATTGTTTTTTCACTGACGATACGGTTATGACCTGTGCTGTTGCTGAAGCCATCATGAACGGTGGTCAGAAGGATGACTTTATTGATGCCATGAAGAAATATGGTAGAATGTATCCCGATGCTGGGTACGGGGCTAGGTTTAATATATGGATTCAAAGCAATGATTGTTCCCCTTATAATAGCTTTGGAAATGGCTCTGCCATGCGTGTTTCTCCTTGTGCTTGGATCATGGATTGTGGTTTCTTTGCAAGAACAGGTACTTGGCCATCTAGTAGAAATCTTGCGAGAATTTCTGCAGAGGTGACTCATAATCATCCAGAGGGTGTCAAAGGGGCAATGGCGACGTCTGATGCTATCTTTCTGTGTCGTTATTACTTTGGAGGCTACTGTGGCGACTACGAGCAACCAATCAATGATCATCCTACAGAGTGTAAAAAACGCATCAGGGAATATATAGAGAAAGAGTATGGCTACAATCTCTCTCAGTCTCTAGATGACATTCGTCCTACTTATCATTTCAATGAAACCTGTCAGGATACGGTACCTCAAGCCATCATTGCTTTTCTTGAAAGTACAGATTTTGAAGATGCGATTCGAAATGCCATCTCTCTTGGTGGGGATAGTGATACTCTTGCTGCTATCACCGGGAGTATAGCAGAGGCCGCATATGGTATTCCTGATTGGATTAAGGATAAGACCTATACCTATCTTGATGAACCCTTAAAGGATATCCTGAGACGCTGGGAGCAAGAAGTTTCAATAACATAACAGAGATTAGATAAAAACAACCAAAAACACTAAAGCGACGGGATAAGTAACAATCTCGTCGCTTTTGTTTAAAAGTTAATGTTGCCATGGATTTATTCAGGCACCTAGTTAGATTTTTGCTGATTCAAGAGGAGGATACAAGTCATTACTGAGATACAGGATACAAGAATCAGATACCAAAGATTTTCAAGACCAAAACCATGATCTAGCATCAAGCGGTATCCCCAAAAGGCTGGGAAAAGACGCCCGATTCCTTGAAGAAAATCAGGTAGTAAGTTGCTAGGAAACATGATTCCTGAGAGCATAATTGAGGGTAAAAATACAAGTTGCGCTATCATGGTAAGCTTTGCTTGATTTTTTACAGTAAGGCCCAGTATACTTCCGATACTTAACGATACGAAAATGTAGATGACCAGTGCGAGAAAGAATAGGGGAAGTTGATTCGGTAGACTTGCTTTAAATAAAATTGGAGCAAGTAGTAGGATCACTATGCAGGTCATTATCAAATGAACAAAGGCAGAGAGAACCATGGTCACCAATCCTAAGTGAATAGGCACACCATTTGCTTTATAAATCTTTTTTATGTCGCTTCCGTATGTTTCAATCAAGGAAGGCGGTAAGCCGAGAAGGGCCCCCATGGAAACACTCATAACAATCATTGACTGTATGAGTGTACTACCCATTTCAGGCATAACGGAAGTAAAAATACCACCCATGAGAAGAAAGAAAATAAGCGGTACAATATAGTAAGTAACCAAGAGAGACTTACTTCGTATGTCCAATTTCCACTGTAATGCTAGGCTATATAAGAATCCTTTCATTCCGATCCCCTCCTTGCCATTTCGATGAAATGCTGCTCCAGTGTGCCACGATCCACCTTAATATCCAATACATGGATATGTTTCTGTTTGCATTCTTCCAATAATGAAATCAAAGTGTCCTCGATCGTATCTGTTTCAAAAGATTCCTCTCCGTCCCGGGTCTTTAAATGGATGAAATATTTTCTTCCCAACCTGTCTGTCAGTTCTGAAGGAGTACCACAAAAGACAATCTTTCCATTATTCAAAATAGCAATGCGGTCACATAAGGTTTCAACTTCGGCCATATCGTGGCTTGCCAAAACAATTGTCTTGCCCTGTGATTTGAGCTTTCGGATTTGTTCATGGAGGGACAGTCTTCCTTCAACATCAAGTCCCGCTGTCGGTTCATCGAGAAAAATAATATCTGGATTACTGATAAGTGCAAGAGCAAGATGTAATCTTCTTTTTTGACCGGTGGATAATTCTATGTATTGCGACTCCTTCATTTCTTTTATGCCAAGGGCCTTTAGCATAGCATCATCAATGTATGTATGATTCCATTTTGCAAAGAGCTTTATGGCTTCCATTGGTTTGATGTGGGCGGGTAGAGAGGAGGACTGTAGTTGAATTCCGGTTTTCCCGTTTAAAACGATAGTGCCTTCATCATATTTTCTCAGACCTTCGATAGCTTCAAGCGTTGTTGTTTTACCAGCTCCGTTCACTCCGAGTAGAGCAAAGATTTCTCCTTGTTTGATTTGAAAATCGAGACCTCTAAGAACCATATTGCTACCATAACTTTTCTTTAATCCAGAAACCTCTATTGCGTCTTTCATGGTTCTACCTCCTCAAGGGGATTGGTTCCAAGTCTTGAAAAATAGACTTGTAAAGCGGGCCCTAAATAATCATTAACGATTTTTTGTTTTTCTTCCCAAGCGTTTGTAGCGATGCCAATATTCCCAACCTCCATCAACTTCGGAAGCATGCTCATATCACCATTTGTAAACTCCATAATCAAGCTCCAGTATTCTTGCACAACCTGCTGGCTTTGTTCGCTTTCAACTGGCACGTTTTCTTTTTGAAGCTCCACGATTTGATCACTTAGGTGGTTCAACCTATCCATAAAATCTTGCCCGCTTTTTTTGTCAAATCGACTGCGTATCTGGTCGAGCGTATCATCATCAAAGCGCTTAATGAGAGAGTAGGAGTCATTCTTCATCTGTAGATTGACAATAATGTCTGCATATTTCTTAAAATTGACCGTTTGTATTTGTAAAACTTCTACCTTTAACTGCTCTATTGCGATCAAAGAATCCTTAAGTTGCTCTATATTTTTACGAAGAACATCTGCCTGCTCCGTAAGAGCTTTAGCAACATCATGAGGTGTTTTTAAAGAGATCAAACGGCTCTTTATATCCTTGAGAGAAAAGCCCAGTGATTTTAAAGATAGAATCTGATGGAGTAGCACTATATCTTTATCGGTATAAAGCCTGCGACCTCCCTCACTTTCTGCCGATGGGGAAAGTAGCCCCTCTTTATCGTAATATTGTAGAGTACGGATGGTAACGCCCATTTTCTTAGCAAGTTCCCCAACTGTCATAAATCCTTCCGGAATTGCTCTATATTTAGCCATCATTACCCACCTCCTCATACCTATTATACATCGTTACGTAACGTCATGAACAAGATTATTTTAAAAAAATTTGATTGAAAAAGATCTTTTCATTTTCGAGAAAAGAAAGAGAGGTCATAGATAAAATGAAGCATGTGACAAAATATTGACATAATTCCTACCCTTTAGAATATTATTGATGAGTAAGTGTCATGATTTAGAAAAGCAAAGCACAATTACAAGATGATCAATAGCAAACACAAGGTGATAGACAGAACAATCTATCACCTTTTTCTGTTTAAAACTATTTATCACCAGTTATGAACTCAGCTTTCTTATCTATTGCAACTTATATTCGGTGAAAGAAGAATCTATTTTTCACTTGAATCCCTTCTCTTTCGTATGGTAGAATGTATATACAAATTGTATGTACAAAGGAGAGGTAGAAATGGCAAACACGAAAGCAGTGAATTTTCGCGCAGATGCGATGTTTTACCAGAAAACAAAAGAAGTACTTGCAGATGAAAAAATTTCTGTGTCAGATGTCCTGAATGCAGCACTTCGAAAAATTGCCAACGGGACTGTGGATCCAAGAGAATTTGTTTCAAGTGATTTGCAGAACACGCAGTACCAAGTGGCCTTTGAGGACTTAAAGAAGGAGATTTTAGTTGGGCACCAGGAAATTGCTCAAGGAAAAGTCACTTCTGTAGCCGATGTGAGAAAGGAATTTGGTCTTGACTAAGTTGAAACGCTATCAGGTCTTCCTTACAGATCGAGCTAAGCAGGACTTGCGTGATATTCACGACTATATTCTTGTGAATTTTTATAGCCAGCAAGCTGCAGATGGTAAAGTCGATTTGCTTTTAAGTGCTCTTGAGACCCTAGAACTTTTTCCAGAAGCGTGTCCTCTGGTATCAAGCCGAGGGTATGGTGAGATGACGAATGATGGAAAACCCTATCGTTATATGCCAATAGAGAACTATCTCGCATTTTATTATATGGAGAAGCATACAGTGTATGTTGCTCGTATCCTAAGTGCAAAGCAGGATTGGGTCAAGATTTTTTATAAGTAGGATGAGGAACTTTGTGTTGCACTTCATTTTACAACGTGGCTCTTATAAAAAAATAAGACTGAAACCAAGGTGAAAACTATATGGTTCAGTCTTTTATCCTATTTATGTAGTATAATGAAGGGAGTAGGGGTTCTCCTTTTTAATAGATTTTTTCCAAGCTGATCTTAGTCATTCTATTGAGTTAAAATCTAGATTAGAGATAAGAAAGTTAAGTGAATTCGAGAGATTGTTTCTTATTTTATTTTAGAGAATTATCTTATCAGGAAACCATTTCCCTACACTTGGATGACAGGGCTTTTTTTAGGTGTGGGATCTCTCTATCTGTCTATACTTTGGGTGATCCTTTATTTTAGTGCTTTTGTCATCGAAGAGGCCCAAAGGAATATCTGGCTATGGATTGTTATCGGTATAGTTGTTATGGCATCTATAGTAGCAACTCCAATAAGAAGATACTACTTTGATTTATAAGTCATTTTTAATTTTAAGTCAGTTTCTGATGGCAATTATGTAGAAAGAGGAAAAGCATGAAGCAATCACTTGAATTTTTAAAAGATAGAATCACTGATAAGATGCTTTTAGAGGATATGGTAGAAATCTTTGAAGATTTGTGTAGTGTTCCTATTGAGGATGAGATGATTTTATTTGAGACAGGGGCATATTCAGCTATATCTAATAAACCCTTATTTCAACTATCGTTAGTAAGGCAAGCTCCAAATGAAGATGAAGAGTTTTATCAAGTTCACCTTGATATTTTCTATGAAGCTAGTGAAGATAATCAAATCTTCAGTGAAGCCACCTGGGACGAAGATATCGAGGAAAATATTTTTGATTATATTAGAGCCTCAGATGTATTTGCTTATGCTAAAAAGCAAGAATACCTAGCAGTCAATATTTATCTGGATGAAACTTAAGAAGAGTAGTAAAGGAAGGAAATCTGGTGGGAAAAAATGAACATTCTTGATCTTAATTCTAATCAGAAGGAGACGATATTATTAATCCATCCAATGTTATCTTCTGCACAAGGGATGAAATCGCTGATTGCAGATCAGATGGGACAAGAGTATAGATATATCATTCCGGATTTATCTGCACATGGGCAATCAACTTCGACCATTTACGAATCGGCTCTTAAGGAAAGCCAAATGATTTATGAATATTTAAAGGATCATCATATTAAAGACTTGCGTTTAGCGTTCGGTGCTTCCTTGGGTGGAGTCGTTTTACTAAAATTATTGAAATATAAGGATATCGGGTTTGGTAAGGTTGTTTTTGAGGGGGTAAGTTTATGGACAAAATCAGCTTTGCTTGATGTATTTACTAGGTACCTATTGCTAAAAAAACATAGAAAAGCTATACGCAACAGAGATCTAGCTGTTCGAAAGATGGTTTCACTTTATGGAGAAAAAGGAGTGATGATGGCAGATTCTTTCATTGCTATGGATGAAGAAAGCATCAAACATATTTCCCATGATTGTGCATTTGTGGATTTGCCCAACCTTACGCCAGAGGAACAAAAAAGTTGTGTATTCTTTTATGGTTCAAAAGAATTCGACTTGATAGCTGCTAAAAAAGTTCTCCCCCAAAAGTATCCTCAAGCCAAATTTCATATTTGGCAAGGATATGGTCACTGTCGCAAGATCACTGAAAATCCTAGAGCCTACTCTATGATTCTGCGAAATGAAATATTTAGTTCGAACTGTTGATTGGGTAAGCTTGTTACTGAAACAGTAATAGAGTGAAATAGCGATAGATTAAATAATGACTAAACTAAGGAATTTGCAAGTGATTTTATTTTAAAAGTTAATTGTTGGCTTTTTCTCAGAATGGGCTTAAAATTTTGTACGGTTAATGGAGGATTTTTCTCATTATAATCTCTCCACAGTTTTATTTCGTATATGAATTGCAATCGGTGTGATAAGTAGGTATAGTAAGGTCAAAATGATAAAAAATCCGATATCAGCATCCAAAAATACATAAACGATGTTAAAGCCAAAATGCATGAAAATAGAATAAATCAGATTATTATATTTTTCCAAAATAATATTCATACAAATAGTAATAGATGTAATCACAACTATATTAGCAATAATATAAGGAACGGCCCGCCAGTCCGTAAATTTTGAATCTACAACCCACAGAAGTGTATGCCAGAAACACCAGACTAGGCCTTGGTAAATAGAGGATTTAAAAAAATGATATTTTTTATTAAATTCTTCTCTCATATAACCACGCCACCCTAATTCTTCACCAGTCGGACCTGATGTAAATGATAAGAATATACTTAGTGGCAATGATACGGTTCCTAGATTGATGTAGGAGAACATTGTTTTTTGGGTCATAAGTGAGTAGAGGAAGAGTGATAAAATACTGAGCCCAAATGTAAGACCAAATGAAGATAGAAGTGGGAGTAACGACACTTTAGCAGAGAAACACCGCTTAAGGAAAGTTGTTCTTTTCTCATCAGTCCTGAAATACTTCCATCCAAATAAAAGAAGGTATGATGGAGACCATGCGACGATATTTCGTACAATCCACATGATAACAGGTGGAACCTTAAATATTAAACTTGCAGGAGCTGCTACAAAAATAATGAGTGCCCAAACAAGTACATAAGAACTGATGATGTATCTTTTTAAATAATTTACATTCATTTAGTTACCCTCTTTCTTCAGTTGTATAGATAACTAGTTCACTCTTAATACCATTCAATTCAATTATATTATCTGCATCGGGTGAATCGAATGATTCAGTTTTTTGCCCATTTTTTTCATAATAAATATTTGTTCCAATCCCTTTGGTAACAGCAGTAAATAGGCTGTTTTCAGGAATACGAATTCTGGATGTTGCTGAAATCTGGTTAATGTCAATTTCACCGTTTAATGAATGACATAATACTTCCATATCAAGATTACAATTTATTTTTACTTTACCTGAAATATCTTCTAGGCTAATACGAGATGTTTTAAGGTCGAGTTCGATATTGTCACATTCTAGGGAGTGAATTTCTACAGACTCTGAACGAACCGCGCATTCAATGTGACTAATATAGCGAGTTGGGATTTGCACAAAGATACTGACCGTTTCTTTAGCCGTTGCCTCTGTTACACCATTGTAACGTTTTACATCTAGGTCAATTCTTTTTCTACTATCATCAATTTTTACTTTAAAATCATTTTGAAGTGTAGAAAGAAGATTGGATACCAGACGAACTCGAATCTTTTCTCCCTTGTATCCGGACAATACAAACTTTTCTGCGCCTCCAAATTTCATATCATAGCTCTTGATCTTATCGATATCATACTCTGTGATACTCTCAAAAAGATATTCGCTTGTCTTAAGACTAGTTCTTTCATTACAGATTAGCTCATCGATAGAGATGTTAAATAGGTTTGAGATGGAAATCATATTTTCGATATCTGGAATACCAGCACCAGTTTCCCACTTTGTTTCAGCTTGTCTTGATACACCGATTTTTTCAGCTAAAAGTTCTTGTGACATCCCTACTTGTTTACGTATGGATTTTAATTTTTCAGCAAATGTCATGTTGTATGACCTCCTCTATATTCTATGATGTAATTTGTCATAAAGTAGCAATATGACTGATTTTAGTATAGAATAAACGATGATTACAGCACAAGCAAGTAGAGGTTGCATTCTCATTATTTTTGCTACTTTGCGTGGCATTTATCGTTTTAACGTTGATTTTTAGCATTATTTTAGTTATTTTACCATACATTCAAATAATAGAATTAAAAATAATATTTTGAAATCTGAACTGCACCCCAAAAGTTAGACAGAAAAAAATCTAACTTTTGGGGTGCAGTTCAATTTTTTTTTTAAAATTGAGAAAATATTTTTAGAAAACGATGTCAAATATAGTTGACATTAAACAACTAATATTGTAAAATAAATGTATCAAATATATTTGACACATTTGTGATTAGGAGGTGCCAAGTGAACCGGGTGAAAGAATACAGAGTCAATCTTGGTCTTTCTCAATTGGCTTTGGCAAAAAGTATTGGAGTTTCCAGGCAAACGATTAATATGATTGAGAATGGGAAGTATAACCCTTCTTTAGATCTCTGTATCAATCTGGCAAAAGAGCTTGGGACGGATTTGAATTCTTTATTTTGGAGGATCGATGATGATGAATAAAAACTGGCAATTGAAATGTGTTAAAGCCTTCTACGATATTACAGGTGAGCTTGACGAATACAAGGAAAAAGAATTGAGTACCTTTGGGAACAACATGTACATGCTCTTTATGTCGGGGATTATCCTTGGATTCCTGCTCAGTTTCATGTTCACTACAGATTGTGTCGGTGTGATCACGTTTTTAGTATTTTGCTACTCTCTGTACCAACAAGAGCAGGTGATTCATCGTTTGGAACTCGAAATCTATGAGGTTTCAGAAGATGAAGTAGGAGAGGCGAAGAAAAAAATGCTAAAAAGAACTTTCCTTCAAACCTTGATTGTGATGGGACTGGCTATTTTTGTTGCTATCGGTCTTTGGAGAACAGGATTGCTACAAGAAAATAAGATAAACTTTGAAATGTATTTCACTTTTATTTTCCATCTTGTCATTGGGCTGATTACCATTATCAGTTTCTTGAGTAGTTTCATTGCAAATAGAAGAAAAATCAAGGTGATTCGGGAGTAGAGCCATCAGAGATAAGACTGGATATTTATATTAAGATTAAGATAAAAGTAAATGGAACCCATTATGATGAAAGAAATGAGTAAGTATGAATAGAATAGTAGACGATCAGATAGTGCTTATTCCCTATTATAGGAATGATGAGATCTCCCTTCTTTGGTATCAAGATAGTGAGGTTTGCAAACAAGTGGATAATACTGATCAGATTTACGATGTAACAAAACTTCATAAAATGTATGATTACCTATCTTCACATGGTTCTTGCTATTATATCCAATATGAGGGAGTGTTAGTTGGAGATGTGACACTTCAAGATAATTCAGAGCTTTCTATAGTGATCAGCAAAGAGTATCAGAATTTACATATCGGAAGACGATGTGTTTCTGAAATGATACAGTTGGCCAAAGAGAAAGAAATGGTTAAGGTTACTGCTCAAATTTATCCTTTTAATACTCAAAGTCAAAGAATGTTTTTGGCTTTGGGATTTCAGAAAGTAGATGAAGAGTGGTATGAATATAAGTTGATTTAGAATAGTTGTGTATCATTTTATGTATTAAAATAATAGTCAATATTTTATACACTAAAAAATATTAAAGTAAAAATAAACTTATTGAAAAATCTAATTGACATAGGAGAAGAAATTGCCTATCTTCTGTGTTTGTAACCGCTTTTTTCTGCTATAATATCACTAGATAGAAATGTGGGAGTTTCAATCATGGTTACAAAACGGTTTTTGAAAAATGTTATTGTTACGCTGGTCTCGGTTTTTATGTCCTTGGTCGTTGTTCAAGGGGCTAAAGCCCAGCAAACGGGCCTCGATTACCAGAGTCTTCATCTACTGCCTTTTAATGGCAGTAAGCAGCTCGTTCTAGGTGAGTTTGATCATTTAGGTCGGGCGACTTCGGCACATATTCAGCTGCAGGACAAGGATGAGCCAAAGAAAAAAAGAGAACCACGGCTCAACTATAATCCGGTTGGCTGGCACAATTATAAGATTGCTTATGGAAACAAAGGGAAGAAGGCCTGGCTGTTCCATAGAGGACATCTGATTGGCTATCAGTTTAGCGGTCTGACCGATGAAGGGAAAAATCTGGTTCCTTTAACTGCCTGGACCAATACGGGGAATTATAAAGGGACAGCGGATAGTAATGTGGAGGGCATGCTCTACTACGAGAAACGACTCGATAGCTGGCTGGCCACCCACCCCAATTATTGGCTGGATTATAAGGTGACGCCTGTCTATACGGGGGATGAATTGATCCCTCGGCAGGTGACCTTGCAATATGTAGGAATTGATCGAGATGGCAACCTTCTGCCTATCCATCTAAGTAGTCCCAAAGAGTCGGTAGATGCTTATGGGATCACCACTGTTACCTTGGATAACTACTCTAAGAATGCGACTATTGACTATCTGAAGGGGACAGCCAAGCCATCTTTAGTGCCGACGGAACCAAGTAGTCAACCACAACCAGCCAGTCCTTCTGTAGAGACGAAACCAAGTCAAGCCCCTCAACCGAGTCAGCCAGCAGTGCCTGCACAGCCAGTTCAACCTGTCCAGCCTACAGAGCCAACTCGTCAACTAGCTCCAGTTGTTTATGTGGCCAGAAATGGGAGTGCTGATGTTTATTGGTACTCTAAGGATAGCATGCCACGAAATACTAACTTTGCCAAAGTAGTTGAAATGTCAGAAGAGCAAGCGCTAAGTCTTGGAAAACGGCATACAAGTAAGGAATGAGTATCAGTCATTTAGATGATGAGAAAGCCCAATCGCTGGGCTTTTTGTGTAGGGTAAGGTTCTAAATAGGAGAACTAAAATGATTGAAAATATGCTATAATAATAGGACGGAGGTAGAATATGACCTTAGATGTAGATAAAGAAAAAATGATGATTATGGGTGTGATTTTTGACAACAAAAAGGTTTTTAAGAGCGTCTGGTTTGCTCTTAGCACCAATATGATTGAAGGATGGCATCCCACGGTAGAAGACGTGGAGCGACTGAGAGAAGTGGCCATTCTGGAAAGTGCAAACTAGAATGATCTGTTTTTGAACTATACTTGTAGGTTTAATTTTCTGTTTGTATGAATAATTGTGTAAGTAAATTTTAAAAAATACGAATAACACTTGAATTATCTAGTAAAAACTGTATAATGTAGTTAATAGGACCGCCCACCTCTCTTTGATGTGACAAGGCGGACATTTTTTTATCTGGAAGTTTTTATGGATGTTAAAGAATTTAAGACTTGGAAAGAGCAAGTAGCTAAACTAATTGAGCACGGTTGTATAGATATCAAATCGGATGAGTTTGCGATTGATATTTTGAAGAAGGTTAATTATTATAGGCTAACTGCTTATTTTTTACCTTTTCGTGATAAGGAAACGCAGAAATATGATTCTAATAAGGTTTCTTTAGAAAAGATCTATGAAATTTACTGTTTTGATGCAGAGTTACGCTTGCTCATTTTTAAGTACATTGAAGATATTGAATTATACTTTAGAACCCAAGTTGCCTACTATCATGGGAAACTATACGGAGCTTTAGCTTATAAAGATAAAACTTCTTTTAATAAATTTCATAAACATGATGAATTTTTGGAAGGTATTGACAAAGAATTAGGACATAGGAAGAAAAGTCCTATTTATAAACATCATCAGATAAAATATGATGGAGTGTTCCCTATTTGGGTTTTAGTAGAGTTTTTCACCTTTGGTATGACATCAAAATTTTTTGCCGATTCTCCTACAGATGTTCAACAGTCTATTGCTAACAATGTTGGTCTAAAATCTTCTCAAATCAGAACCTATCTAGAAGTTTCTGTAGTCTTAAGAAATTACTGTGCTCATTATAATCGACTATACTATACAAGCTTTACAAAAATCCCTGGTCAACTTCCTTCTTTTATGCATGAAAATAGCAAGTTAAAAAATAGATTAATGGCCCAACTTTATGCTATTAAATGCCTTTATCCTGATAAGAAAAAATGGAATGATGGATTTTTACGTGAATTATCAGAACTTATTCAACGCTATCGAGAAGCGATTCATCTCCATCATATTGGCTTTATTGATAATTGGAAAGAAGTACTAAAGAAATAAAAATATTGAAATAACTATTTAAGAATAATTCCACAAAGATCTTTAAGCCCAATTGCTGGGCTTTTTGTGTTGCACTAGAATCTTAACAAGTTAGTAGTCTAAAATTATCTCACAAGCTCTTGCAAACCTTTTTCTAAAGTTGTATACTAGAGTGAGTTTTGTGTAATCGTTTGCATTAAACGGTAAATGATGAAAAGAGAGTATAGTAGGAGACGAGACAGATGGAATTAACAGCGATTTATCATCGGCCTGAATCGGAGTATGCCTATCTTTATAAGGACGGGCAGCTTCATATTCGCATCCGGACCAAGAAAGAAGATATCAAACGGATTGTCTTGCACTATGGGGATCCCTTTATTTTTATAGAGGATCTTTATGAGGCAACTAAGGAAATGGACAAGGTGACGACAGACGACCTCTTTGATTATTGGCAAGTGTCGGTATCTGTCCGCCATGCCCGGATCCAGTACCTCTTTGAATTAGAGTCCACGGCGGGAGAGAAGACCTTGTACGGAGATCGAGGTGTAGCAGCCTACACCAAGGAGAACCTGGACTTCGTCATGAACGGCTTTAAGCTTCCTTTTATCCATGAGATTGATGGGTGTGCTGTTCCAGATTGGGTGGCGCAGACGGTTTGGTACCAAATCTTTCCTGAGCGCTTTGCCAATGGGAATCCAGCCATTTCACCAGAAGGCGTCCGCCCTTGGGATGCCTCTATTGCTCCTCAAGTATTGGATTTCTTTGGTGGAGATTTACAAGGGATCATCGATCACTTGGACTACTTGCAGGAGTTAGGGATTACAGGGCTCTACCTTTGCCCGATTTTTGAATCTCCAAGCAACCACAAATACGATACCATTGATTATTTTGAAATTGATCGACATTTTGGTGATAAGGACACCTTCCGCCAGCTAGTGAAAGAGGCTCATGCGCGTGGAATGAAGATTATGCTGGATGCCGTCTTCAACCATATTGGTTATGATTCACCCCAATGGCAGGATGTGGTCAAACACGGGGAGGATTCGATTTACAAGGACTGGTTCCATATCAAAGAGTTCCCTGTCTCCTCAGAAAATCTGTGGAATAGTCGCGACTTGTCTTACCATGCTTTTGCCTTTGCGGGCTATATGCCTAAGCTCAATACGGCTAATCCAGAGGTGAAGGCCTATCTCTTGAAGGTTGCGACTTACTGGATTGAAGAGTTTGATATTGATGCTTGGCGATTGGACGTGGCCAATGAAATCGACCATCAATTCTGGCGGGATTTCCGTAAGGCGGTCTTGGCTAAGAAGTCAGACCTCTATATCCTCGGGGAAATCTGGCATTCGTCTCAACCTTGGCTCAATGGTGATGAGTTCCATGCGGTGATGAACTATCCGCTCTCTGAAAGTATCAAGGATTATTTCCTGCGGGGGCATAAGGAGACCCAGCGCTTCATTTGGGAGATCAATAGCCAGTCGATGTATTACAGGCAGCAGATCTCTGAGGTCATGTTTAACCTCTTGGACTCCCATGATACAGAGCGCATTTTGACGACGGCCAAAGGCGATCTTCAGTCCGTCAAGTCTGCCCTCGCCTTCCTCTATCTGCAACGAGGAACGCCGTGTATCTATTATGGAACGGAGCTAGCCCTCATCGGTGGCCCGGACCCAGATTGCCGGCGTGTCATGCCTTGGGAGCGCGTGTCAGTGGACAATGATATGCTGAACTTTATGAAGGATTTGATCCAGCTCAGAAAAGAAGTAGCGGGCATGATTCAACATGGTAAAGTGAGTCTGAAAGAAGTGGAGCCAGATGTGGTGGCAGTAGAATGGCAGCATGAAGGCCACCTTCTCAAAGCCTACTTTAACCACTCGAAGAAAGACGTTGTCTTAGAAAGAACACAAGCAGATCTGATCAGTCTTGGAAACATTTCCGATGATCGATTGATCATTCAGCCAAATGGATTTGTTATTTGTAGAGAAGAACTGAACGGATAAATCAATGTCTAATGGACGCATTTGTGTACTATTTTCCAAAATCCTTTAGTTGTACATTCCTCTACATAGGTGTATAATGTGTCCTTAGATAAACAAATAAGGAGTTTACTATGGATTTAAAAGATTTTACAGAAAAAGAACAAGAACAAATCAAGCAAGGATTGAGCACGGCTGAGATTTCTGATAAGGAAGCGGCGAAGAAGTTGCTCGCTCTTGTTCCACAAGAATGGATTAAACGCATTCCTTTCTTTGTCAGAGGACATGCGACGACCAAGACAGTTGAGCGTGTAGCCAAGCAATACCCTGAACTCTATGCCGTGGCCAAGCGCCAAGGAGACCTTCCTGAAAAAGAAGGAGAAGAGCTCCGTAAGATTATGACGGCCATCTTTGAAGAAAAGATGAACAAACACAAGATTAA